>JALFHZ010000205.1 GCA_022776445.1 Lachnospiraceae bacterium | reverse complement strand
GTGTGAAATCTCACCATTACGATAAACCCACATGTTGCCTTCCGCTGCTTTAAAAGCGTCGGCCCACTGATTAACCCAGATTTCGGTGCTCAATCACATTTCAGCCCTACTGCCTGACTGTCTACGCTTAAAGGATAATGTCGCCACTATTCTTCCAAGACTCGCTACTGGTGGTGTGGTTAGTACCTTTCCAGACGGGATTTCCACCCGCTAAATATCATACCCTTCGCTGGGCGCGCTAAAGCCAGTGGGATTGCGGCAGCCATTATTTCAAGCCCCAAAATAAAACAGAGACAGCTGCACCAGTGAATGAACTGTATGCAGCTGCCCCTGTTTTTCAGCTTTTATTCCGGTATCTTTTTACTCTTCTTCCTCTTTCTTCCTTCTCAGCATAATCACAAATCCAATCGAGGAAGTAATCAGTGCCGTCCAGAGAATCGTAATCGGCACCGGATTTTCTCCTGTCTTCGGCAGTACCAGCGGTACGCCCTGATCGTCAATTGTAATCATCACATGCGCAATCGGTACTCCGTCTTCTCCGATGATTACCAATTCATAAACTCCCGGCGTCAGATCAATATTCTCCGACGGACTGTAGGAACCTCGATACAACGGTTCCGCACCTGGTGTTGTCGGATCGTAAATCTCAATCACGGTACCCGGCGCAACATCCGGCCTTTGATCCTCTGCCGGAGTGATCTCGGGCAGATCCACAAACTCCGGAAGTCCCTGTCCTGGCTGTGTCTCCTTGTGCCCCACACTTGTCTCCTCCGCGGTTACGGACTCTGACGGGTTCGTCGGTTCTGTTGGATTCGTCGGATCAGCCGGATTCGTCGAACCAGTCGGATTTGTCGAAGTGCCTCCTCCGCCGCCCGATGATTTTTTCTGATTTACAATCACAAGTTCCGTCTGTGTTTCTTCTTTAGCTTTGCCATTCTCCATCCGGTATCCGGTCGTCACAGTCACGCCATCGTCCGTCACATGCACCTCGTAACAGGTGCTGCTGTTAAGTCTGTATCCGGCCGGCGCTTTCAGTTCCTTCACCAGATAGGTACCATATGGAATTCCCGTAAAGGTATATCTTCCGTCTGCATCAGATTCTGCCGTCCTGCCTTCTGACAGGTTTGCTTCCGTAAATTCTGTCGTTCCGGCCGGGAACAATCCAATTACAGCTCCGGCCAGTGCCGTACCGCGTGACGTCTGCTTTTCACCGGTAATCGTGCCGCGCTTGATCCCATTCATCACAGGAGCCTCGCTGAACATCACCGTTTCCCCGGCTTCCATGGTCTCCGGTATGACAACCGGATACTCCTTCTCGTCCTTTCGGTAAATCACGGACGGGGCTGCAAGTTCTTTCACAAGATAGCTTCCTGCCGGAATGCCGAAAAATCTCACCTGTCCGTTCACATCGGATTTCACGGTACGATACCGTTTTGTCCCATCTGCGGAATACAGGCCAAACTCTGCTCCGGCCAGTGCCGTACCGCGTTCGTCTACCTTCAGGCCGATCAGTTCACAGCGTTTTCTCACATTGTGGAACTGCAGACCATCTGCTTCCAGATTAACCTCGCTGCCGTCTACGGCAGTTACCAGCTTTTCCTTTCTGCGATCCGGCGCAATGGTTATAATACGCGGCTCCAGCTTCTGATACAGACCATACTCCGGTCCGTCCATCTCTGTCACCGTATACGTTCCAACCGGGATTCCGCTGATCGATACGGTTCCGTCGGCTCCCGTCTTTACAAGAATTCCGCCGTCCTCCGTCAGCTCTGCTTTCTCCGCCTTTCGGCCGTCAATCCGCAGACTCTCCGCTTCCGCAAGGCTGCCCGTGCTTCCTTCTGTCATCGTCGTTCCGTTGATCTTAAATACAAAACCTTCTGCGGATTCCGCCTCCGGCTCTCTTGTAAGATCGTCCGGATTCACAACTTCAATGGTTTTTCTCAGGGTAAATCCTGTCGTAAAGCGTTCATTATAAAATACCGGATGATCCGGATCACCAGTGTTGGTGATTACCTGGGTCTGCAGCATCTGATCGGTATGGTCATCCTCACTGCTGATCGTGAACGGATAAATCTTCTGTTCCGAACCCTGCATTTCTGCCCGATAACCATAAGGAATCTTCGTCTCCTTCACCCAGTAGCTGCCCTGAATCAGCAGCAGCCTGCCGTCATCCTCCTGCAGATACCGGACTCCGTCCTTTGCCTGCTTCAGATTGGCTGCGCTCGCCAGTGTGTAGGTTCCGTCGCCATCCGCATCCTTCAGATAAGCAACTGCTTCCTCCGGACTGCATGCTTCATCCGCGTAAATGGTAAACTCCGCCAGATTCCTCAACAGCATGTCACTTCCGTCCGACTGTTTCGTCATCTTCGTCAGCGTGACATCGCCCCGTTTATTTCCATTGGAAAAGACAATCTCTGTCTTGCCTGTCTCCGGCGCTCCTTCCCGCATCCTGCAGCCTTCCTTACAGGTTACACCATGCGCACGCACTTCAACCTGATAAATCCGTGTAGAAGGTACATAACCGGACGGTGCTTTGATCTCCTTCACATAATACGTACCGTACGGAACATTCTCAAACCGGAACACGCCGTCTGTCTGCTCAATATTCGAGCTGGTTGCTTTCATCACAAGCGTTTCGCTGCTGCAGGTTCCCTCTGTATACAGACCAAACACCGCTCCGTTCAGTCCAACGGCTTCATTATCTGCTGCAACTTTTCTTCCCTGGACTGCACTGCGTTTCAGAGCATTGCTGAATACACCGTCAGCACTCGTGCCATTCTCTTTCAGCCTCCAGAAATATTGCGGTTCCATCGCTCCCGTCGAAAGGTTCCGAGTATAACGGATCGTTACGATTCGCGCCGCATTGGTTCGCTCATCTGCCTCCTTTGTCTCCGGCTGATATTTATAGTCATCGGCGTCTTCCACGATTTCCCGAACTTCATACGTTCCGGATGGCAGAGCAGAAAACGCCCCTTTTCCATCCGCTCCGGTTACTATGCGAACCGTCTCTCTTGTTTCTCCTTCTTCCGTGACAGAAGTCAGCTCGCCGCTTCGGCCGCTCCTCTTCAAATACTCAACCAGGCTGATCCCGGCTTCCGCCCCGTTTACTTCCGGCGCGTCCACCCGACCGTTGATCTCAAATACAAATCCGGATCCCGGGCCATATTCTGCAGGTGCTCCATCAAATGTCGGTGCTTCCACCAGCTTCTCAACCGTAAGCTCTGCCAGATTTCTGGAGTTGGTAAATACTGTTTTGCTGTCTGTATTTACTGAAGCATTTCCCAGATACCAGATCTGATTCTGTTCCTGCCTGTTTTCTCCGTCAATAGAAAATACATGCATCTGAAAGCTTCCCGGTTCTCCCGGTTTCACATCCGGGCAGTAGCCGTTCGGAGTAGTTGTCTCAACTGCCACATATTCGCCGTAAGCCAGATAACAGGTATTTCCTTGCCTCTCCAGATATGGAAGCCCTGCTCCGATGCCGGACGGAATCTGCTCATCGACAGTCTTTGTCTCATCTGTGTTGCGGTTGCTCAGGACGTAAGTTCCCGTTACGGTGCTCTCCGTCAGGTACGCAACGATCGTTCCTGCTACCGGTGCTGTCTTTGTGCCGTTATTGACATATACGGTAAATTCCGCACCGGACAACGGGATCGGTCTCTGGTTCTGATCTTTCTCAGAAGCGGAAACCTTGTGCAGAACTGCCGTTCCCTTCAGGCGGACATTGACAAACGGTTCAGCCAGATTCACTTTCTGACCATGCTCTGTCACAGTTACTTTCTGACGCATGGTGTTTTTCACATAACCTTCCGGAACAGTTCCCTGTTCCGTTCCGTACTCACCAACCCAGTAGGTTCCATACGGCACATTGGCAAATGTAAAACGTCCATCCGCGCCGCTGACTGCCAGATCCTCCGCTTTATCCGAGATCGGGTTCGCCGCATTCTCCGACGCATACAATGCAAACCGGATTCCCGCAAGCGGTACTTCTTTCACTGTGCCGTTGCTGTCGGTCGCCCGCGCATACTTGACACCGCTGATACTGCCCTTCTTCCAGTGATTCTCGATGATGACAGCTGCCCCATCCACAGAAGTTTTAATGCCCTCCGTCTCTGCAGCTGTTGTCGTATCCTGCGGAATCAGTTCCACATCTGCATCTGTTCCCTCGTCCGTGCCGTCCGGTCTGACCATGATCTTCAGAACCGGCTTCTCCGTCGTTCTGGCAACACCCTGGAATGCCTGCATCGCATCCACGTTTTTCTCAAACAACATGTACTCACCCGTGGGGATTGCCATAAATGTATGAATGCCTCCGGCTTTAAGTTCAAAACTGTTTTCCTTCCACTGACTGTCTGCATTGGAAGGCGTACCTCTCAGCACAAACCGGAAAATGGTCCCGTCTGCATTGCGATAACCATTCGCCTCCACAACCTTTTTTACAGAAAAGCTTCCGGACCTCTGAATCTCATTTTCAATGATTCCTGCCGCAGCCGATGCCGGATAGTTCGGTCTGGATGTCTGATCGGATGCAACGCTAAACCCGATGGATTCTGTCAGCAGGCTGTGATTTTCCGGTGCCCGCAGTTCTTTCAGAGTATATGTTCCCTCCAGCAGTCTTCCGCTGGAGATTCCTCCCTCCGTCTGATCTGCCAGATAAGGGATACCCTTTTTCGTATCTTCCCGTGTCCATCCGGACTCCTGCGCCAGTGCTTTCGCACGCTCCACAGTCACCGGAAGGTATTTCCCAGCAGCCGTGTTGTATTCTGCAAAGCCAACCAGCACATTCCCATCGTAGATTCCAAACAAGGCATCAGTCAGCTTATGATCATTCACAGTGCTGTCCACCTTTTCAAATTCCAGGGTTCCTCGCTTCGGGACATTCATCACCGTCAGTTCTCTTGTAACACCTTCCTGATCCGGAGCTGCATTGGATGTGGTCGCATGCATCTGATTCTGTGCGTCACTGTAGAACACCGTCACTGAAGAAGTACCGGTCACGGTAAATGGCACAGCATCGTCATTCGTTCTGTAATCCGCGCCGGCAGAACCGGTGCGTTCTTTCCATTCATAGTTTCCCGCGATCAGCGCTTTCTTCACGCCTTCCCGCTCTGCATCCGAATATTTTCCGTCTGTATCCGGTGCCGGAAGTCTGCCGTCCGCATTGGTTTTCAGCGTCAGATATACGCTGCTGCTCCCCTGCTGATAAATATCGAACAGAATGCCTTCCAGCTTCTGCTCTGTCGGTACATACGTCTGCTCATCTGCCTTTTCTCCGCGCACCTTCTGAAGCTGCACGAATCCATGCTTCAGGATATTGCGCATCAGATCTTCATTCACATTTGTCGACCAGAACTCCGCGGTATCTCCTGACGCCAGGTCATCCAGATACCAGGAATCCGATCCGGCATTCACCAGATTTCTGAAGAATCCCAAAAGTCCGGCAGGCACATTTCTCTGATCCGTGATCGTCACACAAACCTTTCCATCATGCTGCGGATCCTTTTCCACCTTCATCCGGAAACGAACCGGCGTACTGCGCTCATCCAGCCGCTCTGCAAACGGACTGCTGCTTTTCTCTTCCACCAGATAAGTGCCAAAGCACAGACCGGAGATGTTCAGATAGCCGTCCGCATCAACATAATACGGACGGGAGCTGTCTGACGAAGAAGCAAATGGATTGACGCCATCCACGATCGTCGCTGCCTCCTGTGTCACCTTAAATGAAAGTTCGTGCTCTGCACAGGATATCGGTGTTCCATTCTGATCTACCTTCCGCAGCCGGACATTAACCGAAATCATCTCATTGAGAATCGGATTGCCGTTGTTGAACTGCCCCGTCAGAGCGTCCAGAACCACTTGCGTCGTACCCGCAGCCTTCTGATAACCATCCGGTGCCTTCGTCTCCTCCAGCGTATAGGTTCCGTATGGAATCTGATCAAAAGAGAGACTTCCGTCTGCCTTCGTCTTGCCCTGAAACGTCAGTCCAAGCTCCCGGTGGGTCAGGATAAATGCTGCACCGCCCAAAGGTGCATGCTTCGTACCATAAGCTGCCTCCTTGACTCCGCTGAGGCTTCCCACCTTCAGCTGATTGTAAACAGCCATCGCTTTCCCGGTCGTACTGCTGCTGTCGTATGCGTTGGATTCCGACGCAATGCTTCCCGCAGCCGGTACCGGAGCCAGCTTCTGTGTACATTCCGGATTGCTGTAAAAATCAACCTGCACCACACCGCTGCTGTCCGGCGAAATCTTCACATAAACCGTCGGCATTCGTTCCACAAGCCATGCTCCGTTCGATGCTTTGCCCTGTTTGTATTCTCCCGGAACATCCAGTTCCTCCAGCCTATAAATACCTGCCGGGATATTCCAGAAATTGCTATTGCCCCCGGAATCCGTTGTACGGGTATAATACTGGCCTTTTGCATAAGCCGCATTGTCTCCGGTCAGAGCCGGCTCGCCCCATGCTGTCTTCACAAGTGTCAGGCGGAATTTAAACCCTGCCAGCGGAAGCCTCTGCAGACTGCCGATCGTGCCGTTCAACACGCCATTGACCAGAATCGCCTTATTCAGAGCAAAGCTTCCCTGTTTCACCTGGTTCGTCACCAGCTGCACGCCATTCTGATCCTTCAGATGCAGCCTGCTGCCGCTTTTTTCCGCAAAAGCTGTACCATCTACCCTCACCTGAAGTCCAAACTCGGCTTCTCCTCCTGTCAGATTCGGATAGATTCCATCAGATCCGCCCGGTGCCTGTACTTCCTTCACCGTATAATTGCCGATCAGCAGACCGTAATTTTCCGTATCAACCGCATGCAGATACGGGATATTCTTCTCATTAACACTCAGCGCATTCGATGCAGTATGCAGACGGTAACTGCCGTTCTTCCAGCGAAACTCTGCAACCGGCTCAGCCGGATACCCATCTGCAAATACCTGGAATACGGCATCCGTCCACTCCTTATTCAGGAATACGGAATCCACCTTTTTAAATTCCGCCTTCTGATATACCGGCATATTCAGAAAATATTTTCCAGTCCGGTCATTGGCGATGGTCACCTTCCTGCTTCCTTCCCCGAGCATAAATTCATAACTCGTCTGTGCATCCGCCTGAAGCAGATCGCTCCAATAGGAATCCCGGATGCCAATCTCCTTCAACGTATAAGTACCATAGAGCAGAACTCTTCCGTATGGTTTTCCGTTCTTCTGAATCGGACCACCTTTTTCATCAAAGCACTGGTAACGAATCGGGTCATTCTCCAGGGTAATCAGCTTTCCTTCTTCATCGGTCTTTACCCGCATCAGAAGATCGGTTTTTGCTGTGCTTTTTCCGCGATAGATTGCAAACAGCGCTCCCGGGATCCGGACCGGAAGTCCATCCTTTCCGTTGACTGCCTCCGACTCGCCGACCGGATTCTGCAATCCGGCTGTCTTCTCCAGAACGAGGCTTCCCCACTTCAGCACATTGCCGACCGGGAATCCGTTCAGTCCCTTATCGCCTGTCAGCTCCACGCTGTACGCGCTGTCGCCCAGCAAAGCTGCAGCCGCATCCCGCTCTGACGCAGGTTTCTGATATAACTCATGAGTAAACGGAACAGCAAACATGCCATCCGCTCCGACGCGCAGATACAAAGCATCCGCCGGCGTTGCCACACGATCGTCGCTCTGCTCCGCGAGCCGATAATAACCATAGTAAAATCCATTCAGCCGGACTGCACCGTCTGCACCGGACTGTACCGTTTTGCAGCTCAGGTATCGCTGATACTCCGCCCCTTCCGGTGCCATGACCACGGTACCGTCTTCGCTGCCACCGTCACCGCGGCGGGATACGTCAAACGAAATGCCCTTGACCGGATCTTCATTCTGATCCAACTTCCGGAAGGAACCGTTCTGCGTCACCGGTGTATTGGAAATCGGATAATATCCCGCTTCCGCCTCAATCGGGTTTCCAGCACTGTCTTTCACAGCAAAGGTATACTGCCCGGTTTTCGCATGATAAGACACATACAGACGCAGCTTCCCTGCCGGTGCCTTATATCCTTTTGGTGCCTCCACCTCGGTCAGCTCATAATATTGATCAGACGGAAGCGGATCCAGCTTTTCAAATGTAACCACGCCATCCGCATTTGACATTGTCGCCATGGAAAAGCCCGGACGTCCCGGCTTCGTCAGTTTAAAGCTGACACCTGCCAGCGTCTGGCCGTTCTGTCCCCGCTTGACAAATTGAACCTTATTCTCCGCTTCAACCGGCCCCTTCGGTGTGTTACCGACAGTCAGCTCCAGATAATTCCGGTCGTACTCCGTCAGTGTATGAATGCCTTCCGGATACGTCTGCCCCTCTGCCGGGTGCAGCACCACATACCACGGCTTCGCGATCTGCTGATAGCCTTCCGGAGCCTTCGTCTCCATCAGCCTGTACACCGTGCCTTCCTTCAGGAACACAAATCCCAGAGAGCCATAGGCACTGGTCTTTCGGGTTCGCTCCGTTCCTACCGTTTCCCAGTCTGACAGCGCCGCGCTGCCGCCGCTTACATTACACCGAAGTTCCTGAATGGAGAACTCTGCTCCTTTCAGCTTCATGCCTTCCAGCTCCGTACTGGTCTTTACGATCCGCAGGAAATACATTCCCTTCGCTTTCGCATAATCCATGATCCGGAAATCCTTCGCCTGACCATCCGTCGCCGGTGTGGTGACATCCGTCCAACCGTCCTTCTTCGCCTGAATCTGATTCGTCATCTGAGACCGGTTCACATCATCAATCAAAATCGTATCAAATACGATCTTCAGCATCTTATGGCTGTATTCTGCCGGATAAGTAAAGGAAAAACCGGTATTATCTATTTTCAGATCTGCACAGGCACCCGTCTGATTTTTCCGCGGACTTACAACCAGTGTCTCCTGTGCCGGATCGCCCTTCTCATCCGGATCCACCGCATAGATCTCAAAAGAACCCGGAATCAGTTCAAAGCACTCCTGCAGCTGATCGCTGATGTTCACCCCGGTCATATCCGCATCCACCTGATTGATATATGCAGTCCACCGGAACAGAACTGCCTGGATATTCTTCGACATCCACCTGCCGGATGCAGCATCCCAATACCAGTACTCGTACGGCTTATCCTGTCCGATCTGGTTGATATAGGTTCCCTTCTTGCTCATCAGCTTCGGCATCTCTGCTGCCGTCTGAGCCTCAATGCCCTTCAACTCCACCCCCTGGATCTGACCGGTCAGTTTTGCATGGTTGACCAGCTTCGTCTCCGCATTGCTCCGAAACTCCATGCGCCGGTACGGCTCTTCCACCTCGGTCAGGATCGTAATCTCATAGGGCTCGTTAATCACACACTCCCCCTCATTGTTCGGATTCCGAAAGGTGAAGGTCACCGTGTTTTTGCTGTATTCCTGACCGTTCAGTTCTTCCGTATTCGATTCCGTAGCCAGCTTGATCACCGATCCGTCCTGGAATGTAATCTCCCCGGCTGCCGGATCCCAGACACCGGGCTCCCCGGCAGGTCCGTTTCCGGAATACCGCACGGCCTGTACCACCGTGCCCTCATTGGCCAGATCCGTCCCCAGAGGAAGTGCATCCGTCAATACCGCATTGGTCAGCGGCAGTCCGTGATCGTTCAGACGTACCTTCCACTTCACCGTATGACTTTCGAAGTCATAATCCCGTGCGGTTCCATCCTTATAGACAAACGGCACCACAGATTTCTGAAGCAGACTGTGCGTAATCTCCTGACTTGCCGATACCTCTCTTGCCGATGCTTCTCCCCCCGGCTGAATCCAGTAACTGGCTGTATTCGTCACGGTAAATTTCTGATTGATATAGGAACTGTCCGTCACTGTTGTCTGAAGCCAGAACCGATAATACTGATCCGCTTTCAGATCCTTCAGATGAAGCCGGAACACCTGCTTTCCTTCGTGCTCATACACAGTATACCAGTCTCCGTCGGAAACCTTTGCGTCTTCTCTGGTAAGGTACTTTACAACACGGTTGCGTGACTTCTCGTCCTGCTGCGGCATATCCACCGCGTTACGCTTGTATGCCGTCAGAATCAAGTCCTTCTTTTCACAAATTCCGCCGGTCCAGACCTGACTGGATACATCCAGCGCATCCTCCAGCCACAGATTCTCCAGATTGCAGCCGTTCTGATTGATCTCAAATTCCCAGCTGATGCTGTTCGTCGTCTCATCATACCCGGCACTTGTCTTTCTGACTGCGTCGGCCTTTACCTTATAATCCTTATAGACGGTCAGTCCGCCAAATGGCTCTGAACCTTCGCCGCCCTGGCCGCCATCCCAGCACCAGACACCTTTTACGGCATTCTCGATCGTCGTCTCATACTCAATTCCGTTCTTCGCCGCCTGGATGTCGGTATAATACTGAATCCTGTGCTTTCCGACTGCAGAATCGTCCATCGGAATCAGCATGATCTGATTCGTCTGGCCGTTTTCTTCAAACGTCAGGATATGCACTGTGTCATCACAGAACTGCTCCTCCCCCAGAAGACTGCGAATGTCCTGAATGGTGAGTGCCTGGAACAGATTCGTACCGGTTCTGCGGATCTGTTCCACCTGCTCTCCGGTTAAATCCGAAGCGGTAGCTGTCATGACCCGACCGTCAATGGTAATCGGAAAATTCTCTTCCTCCGTGACATAATGATGGGTATGTTCGATATCCTCAATATAATCCACGACCATGACATGCGCTCCGTCTGAGAACACGCCGTCGTAACGAACCGTCCACTGAAACCGGCTTCCATTGACATCCAGCGCCTTGCCTTCCTTCAGCAGAGCGGAATTCCAGTTGATCTCCGGCTCCACCCGGTTCGAATACGCCAGAGCAGAAAAATCCTCATCTTTCAGCACTGCACGATTCGGGAACGACCGATGCAGCTCTCCGGTTTCTCCATAAAGCTTCCACAGTTCCGGTGCGATCGACGTTTCAAAACGCAGCTCGAAATATGCCACGCTTTTCTCTGAATCCTCCGGCTGCTCAATCGCGTAATCGAATACGCGTCCGCGATCTTCTTCATTCAGATACGCTTCCCAGCTTTCATATGCATCCGGAACCTCCAGCTCCCACCAGTTCACTCCATCGTATGTACCGAACACCTTTTTCAGAATCAGAGAGTCCGGAATCTGATCCACAATCCGCTTGCCGACCAGATCAGAGCCGCTTGCAAACACGACTCCCGGCGTGGCAGAAGTATACTTACGGACAATCCGGGACTCCATCGGCACGATAAAAAGATCATTGATCAGCTCCATGTCCTGGGAGTCCTCTTCCTGCCCCTCATCCTCTTCGTCGTAATCCGCACCGGAAAGGCTTCCCACGCGATCCTCCTCCGGGATCTTGCTTTCCGTTCCGATTCCCGCATTGGAACAGCTGGCAACCGCCGCTACAGAATAAATCACCGCAGCCGGATCATCCGGATCAATCATGCCTTCCTTTTCCAGCGTATAACTGGATTTTCCTGTCGGAATCATGGGATCTCCATCGATCTTTAGTTCCAGATCCACGCCGGTCTGTCCGGTATGTACCGTTACGTTGCTCCCCGGGCTGTAGCTCTCCCGGAACTTCAGTTCCATTCCCTTCTTCACCATCACATCGCTTCGGTTATACACGATGGGACTCATCCGGATCGTAAAGCAGATCCCCTTCCCGGTCTCCTCCGCTGTCCAGGTTCCAATCGTCTCCCCAACGCCTTCTCCCTCTGTCAGCAGAATATCGGCACTGCCTTTCACATAATCCCGGATGGCATCCACATCCAGCAATGCCGGATCCAGGGTACAGGTAAATTCCGGCACGGTGACATTCTGTCCGCGCAGATATCCGTCATAACCGCCTTCATATCTCGCACGCAGCGCTTCCAGCTCCGGATCGTCACTCAGCTCGAAATCCAGCTGAGATACCAGGGTTCCATCATCAATCATGGCATGCAGACGATCGGAAATCCATGCGTCATTTAATGCAAAATACAGGCTGAATGAAACGCCGTCACCACTGCTGCTGACCGTCTGTCCAACCTGCGCACGAATATAGTCAAAAGCCTCCGGCGGGTCACCTGTGTCCAGTTCCAACACATTGGGATCCCCCTGATCCGGGATCACCAGTGCACCATAGCTGTAATGCATCGGTGCCAGCATCTGCACCACCATCACAACACAGAGCCATGCGGAAATCCGCCGCCTCAGCCAGTTCCTCCAGTCTTCACCGGATAACTTTTCACTATATTCGTTCATACAAATCTCCTCTGCTCTATGAGCCCATAAGTGTTACACTAACACCAGTTATTTGGATTTCATATTAGCACATTTAACTTTAATAATCAATTAATTTGTAATTATCTTCACAATACTTCCCACATCCCCCATTCCCCGGTTCTTGCTGACCACAAGCTTTTTCTCAATCCGTTCTTTCAGCTCTGCCACATGAGAGATGATTCCAACCAGACGGTTTCCTTCCGCCAGCCCCTGAAGCGCCTGAATTGCCTGACTGAGCGCTGTCTCATCCAGAGAGCCAAAGCCTTCGTCCACAAACATCGTGTCCAGACGGATTCCTCCCGCACTGGACTGTATTTCATCGGAAAGCCCCAGAGCCAGCGACAGCGATGCCTGAAACGATTCTCCTCCGGACAATGTCTTTACGCTTCGCTCCGTGCCGTTGTAATGGTCGATCACATCCAGCTCCAGCCCGGCCTTTTCCTTTCTGCTCTCCCCGCCCTCCTGACGCTTCAGCTCATACTGCCCACTGCTCATAGTCATCAGACGAAGATTGGCACGCCGGATAATCCGGTCAAAATATGCCATCTGGACATACGTCTCCAGTTCAACCTTACGTTTGCCGCTCAGAGCTCCATTCGCCGTATCCGACAGCGCCCTGACCCAGATGTACTCCTGCTCCACACGGACCATCTCCTTCTGTCTGCCCTGCACCGAATCGTAGATATCACGATTGCTGCGAAAAGCCGCAAACAGCTCGCTTCTCTGCCGCTCCAGCTCCTGCTTTCGTGCAGACCACTGAAGTTTTCGTGCAGCAATCTCTTCCCGGTTCAGAACTTCTCCGCCGGCAAGCTGACCGGAAAGTGCTTCTACCGCAGCCTGAATCGCCGTTACCCTGCGGGAAAGCTCCTGATAACGCTGCTGCTGTACCGCCTTTGCCTGTTCCAGACGGTCTTTCTGCTGCTGCCATCCGGTCACCTGCTGTTCCAGTTCCTCACGCGGCTGGTCCGCCAGCAGTTCTTTCCGCACGCGGATCTCCTGTTCCAGATGTTCCTTTTCCGAAGACAGCCTCGCCAGGGAAAGCTCCGCCTGGCTGATCTGCTGCGTCCTCTTCTTGAGTTCCTCCTCCAACGCGGGAATGGCGGTCTCCAGTTCCCGCTTCGCCCGGATCCGAACATCATTTTCCCGGATTTTGCTCTGGAGTTCATCCAGCTGCCGTCCGACGGCGGCAACCTGCTCTGCTGCACGAGAAAGCAGACTTTCCTCCGTATTTGTGGTTTCCCATGCAATCGCTTCTCTCAGATTTGTCAGGAGCATCTGACGGCGTCCTTCTTCCTGATGCAGCATCTGTTTCAGCGCGTCCCGTCCTTTCGACGGTCTGCGCACCATCCGGCTCAGCCGCTTTTGCATCTCATGCAGAAGCGGCTCCGGGTCGGAATCCCCCGTTATTCCTTCCTGTTCCGTCAGCTCCGCAAGCAGCGTTTCCGCCTCTGTTCTCACCAGCTCGCCTTCGGAACGCAGACTTTCCCGTTCGTGCCCCAGCTGCGCACTCCGCTGCTGTGCCTCCGCTTCTGCCTGATTCAGCTCCTTCTTTCTGCGGTCCAGCATCTGTTTATCCGGTGCCTCCTGCGGCCGTTTCGCCGGATTCGGATGATGCACCGAACCACAGACCGGACAAGGCTGATCCTCCCTCAGTGTCTCAGCCAGCAATCCCGCCTGCGCATCCAGAAACAGCTGCTCTGCAGTCTCATAAATTCTCCGCAGCCGATCGCGCCTCGTACAGCAGTCTCGATACCCTTTCTCCATCTCCCGAAGACGCTGTTCCTCCTGATGCAGCTTCTCATACTGCTCCGTCACCTCCAGCAGTGCCAGAAGCCGTTCCTGCTGCTGCAGTACGACAAGCTTCTGTCCGATTTTCTCCAGATCGGATACCAGCTGTTCCAGTCGTTTCTTTCCGGTCTCCAGAGTGTCCCGCTGATATGTCAGACGTTCCCGCTCCTCACCGGTGGAACCATACTGCTCCAGCGCCTCCTTCTTCCCGCGGATCTGCAGTTCCAGCTGCCGGCACTGTTCTTCCGCCTTCGCCTTCGTGTGCCCAATCTGCTCCAGCTCCCGAATCTGTTTCTTCATCTGAATCCAAAGCTGTTCCAGCTGCTGATATTGTCCCAGCCGTTCTCTTCCCGCACGAATCTGCTCTGTCAGGCTCTCACAGACCGACGCATCTGCTTCCGCCTTCTCCCAGGCGCCTTTTGCCGACTCCAGCTCCGGCAGACTCACCTCCAGCGCCTTCCGGTTCTGATCCAGCTCCGCCTGAAGACGCTGTTTGTGATCCACAGCTCCCAGAAGCTGATCCTCCTTCTGAATCTGCACATCCAGCTCCTCCGTTTCCGCATCCAGCTGCCGCAGCCGCTCACTGTCCTCTCGCAGCAAAACCTCCAGAAGTTCCAGTCCCTGACCAACCTTCCCCTCAAACTTCACCTTCTTCAGTTCTTCCAGCTCTGCCTGCTGCTCCGGATGATTCCCGCAGGACACCCCGGCCATATACTGTCCGATACTCCGCCGGATCTCATCATACGCCTTCCAGCGTTTCTTCACTTCTTCTTTCAGCTGAAGCTGAAGTTCCTGATACAGACCTGTATGGAAAATTTTCCGGAAAATTTCTCCGCGCTCCGCGGTACCGGCCAGCAGAAGCTTCTGAAAATCCCCCTGTGCAATCATCGCGATCTGCGTGAACTGCCGACAGTCCAGACCGATCAGTTCCTCCACCGCCCGGGTCACATCCCGTGTCTTGGTCACCGGCTGGCGATCGTCCGGATACGTCAGAACCGCCTCCGCCTTCTGCAGCGTCATTCCGCTTCCCCGCCCCTTCGGTCGGAGATATTCCGGATTACGGTTCACCACATAACAGTTTCCGCGGCAGGAAAATGTCAGCTCCACATATGTCGGCACGTCCGCCCGCGCATATTTGCTGCGGAACATCCCGCTCTCCCGCACTTCACCGCTCGCTTCCCCATACAGAGCAAAGGTAATCGCATCAAAAATCGTTGTCTTTCCCGCACCGGTATCGCCGGTAATCAGATACAGTCCATGATCCCCCAATCGTGTAAAATCAATCTCCGTCCGCTCCGCATAGGGACCGAACGCACTCATAATCAGCTTTAATGGCTTCATCTGCTTCTCTCCTGCACCTCCTGTATCAACTGTTTCACAAACGCCTCCTGCGCCGGACTCATTTCCTGATTGTTCTGCAGTTCATAAAACTCTGCAAACAGCTCCAGCTCCGACTTCTGCTCCGGCACATCCGCTCCGTCGATCAGACGATTCTCCCGCGTCCGCCGGTTATCATATTCCAGACGCATCAGATTCGGATAAATCACCCGCAGCTTCTGCAGCCCATCCGGAATGTCCTCCTCATCCGTCAGCGTCACCTGTACATAATCTTCAGTATTCGTATCCTGATAAAAGCTCCGTGATGTCACTTCCAGATAAGTACCCCGGATCTTCCGCATGTCCCGCAGAGGCTTCAGCGGAATCGTGCGAATCTGCAGCTCTGTCTCCTGCCCGTCTTTCCGCCCCAGTTCCACTACCGTGACAGATTTCTCCTGTTCTGCCTCGGAGAAAGAATATTTCAGCGGTGTCCCGCTGTATCGCACTGCTTCCCTTCCCACATGCTGCGGGCTGTGAACATGTCCCAGCGCTGCATAATCGAATGCATCAAACAAAGCTGCGTCCACCTGATCCAGACCTCCTACCACGATTTCCTCCGACTCACACCGCATAGCTCCCGTCACAAACTGATGCGCTACCAGCACATTGCGTTTCTTCGGATCCAACGGTATCCGCGCAATTGCCTCCCGAACCGCATCCTGATATGTCCGAATCTCCGACACCTCCGCTGTCTCCGGCTGCCCGGCATCCTCCTGCAGCTCCAGCACCCGACGTACCACGGCGGGCTTAATAAACGGAAGCAGAAAAATCTCTGCTTCCCCATACGCATCCTTTAAAATCACGCTGCGCACCGTCCCGTCATATACCGGCGAGAGATAGATCCCCCGTCCGCTCATCAGGCTGGAACCGAACGCAATCCGCTCTGCCGAATCATGATTCCCGCTGACCGCGAATACCGGACAGTTCTGCTCTGCCAGCCTTGTCAGAAAACCGTCAAACACCTGCACTGCCTCCGCCGGCGGAATCGGCTTGTCGTAAAGATCTCCCGCCAGAATTACTCCGTCCGGCTGCTCCCGGGCGACTACAGAGAGAATCTGCGCCAGGATATATTTCTGATCTTCCAGCATGGAAAACTCATTGACACGTTTTCCTATGTGAAGATCTGAGAGATGAATGAATTTCATGATGTCAGTCCTTTCCGTTTATATTCACTTCATTATAGTTGATTTTTCTTCTAAAAGAAAGGCGAAATGATTTATCCCAAAAAGGAAGGATGCCCGGGTCGAAATGACCCGTGACATCCTCCCTTTTTAGTTTTCTTCTTCCTTCTTCTTCGTTGCTGCCGCAATGGCTGCGAACATGATTCCGGAGAGGAACAGGATCAGTGCATTGGCACTGGTTCTGCCCGTCTTAGGAAGTGAAGCCAAAGGAATTTCATTCTCTTCGATTACCGTAGTCGGATCCGGGCTTTCCGGTACAGATGCCATCGGTATCGGATCCGGAGTGATCGTTCTGGTTCCGGAATCCGATGAACCATGATCCCTGCCGCCACCGCCGCTCGGTCTGCCGGGTTTCGTCGGCTGTTCCGGTTTCTCCGGTGTTTCTGGCTGTTCCGGTGTCGGTTCCTTCTTAATATAAGTATTCGTAAACAGGATCTCAACCATATCCTGGTCGCTCGTTCCCTCTGCCGTCAGGCCCGCAGTTTTCCTTCCGCCATTTACCGACACTGTCGTACTGTCCGCATCATTGCTGTCCTCTGCAATGGTATATGCCATTCCGTGCTTCAGATTTTTCAATACAACATACGCATCGTCCTTAAGAGAAATATGAGCCTTGCCTGTTTTGTCAAACGTAATCTCTTCTGCCGCGCCAAGTGCCTGAACCGTTCCGCTGAATGCACTGCCATCGGCCTGTTTCAGCTGAATCGTAAATCCGTATTGCTGCTGCGGATCCTTTGCATTTTCCACCTGCTTTTCAAGTCTCAGACCATGGACTCTGGTATTGGTAATCAGCCATGTATGATCTGGTGTCTGAGTCACGGTACTTTCATATCTGCCGCCCAGACTCTTTTCATCTTCTTCAACGCGATACGTATATGGCCGCCCGTCATCATCCCATTTCGGCTGATCATCAAAGACTGCCGTTGTCCAGCTTCCATCCTGTTTCCTGGTAACATAGGCTGCTGCAACCCGTTCTTCTTTTCCGTCTGCAGCTTGCCGTACAAGCCAGAATTTTACAGAATCCGGACGTTCCTTCTCAAATCCGGCGTCATCCCATGTCTTCTGTGCCGTGATTTCAACAACCTCTTCCGGCTTGGGTGCATCACCGATGCTCACATCGCCATTCGATCCGATACCGCCGCCGCGGCTTGCAGAAATATTGCCGGTAATCAATACGGCTGCTTTCTCCACAGCCTTTTTAGCGGTTTCATCGGTATGGTCATTGTGCAGCATAATCGTTCCATCATCATGCAGGGACCGGATATCGGCATCCTCGTTCCTCTCATCTTTCCACAGGTATGGAATTCCGCCAAGCATATATTCTGCAATATACGCCGGAACCTTGTTTCCCAGAGCCGGTATACCGCTGCTGTGTAAAATATTTGAAATCAGAACATCTGCTGCAGACTCGCCCGCACTGTTGCCATAGATTGCACTTCCGCTTGATAAATAAATCTTACTTCTGGAAGTACCGCAGCCGGCCAGACCGCCGCCGGCAACAGCCGCATAATTGCCGAACACCTTCACATTGCTCAGCTTCAGGAAACCATTCTCATATCC
>JALFHZ010000003.1 GCA_022776445.1 Lachnospiraceae bacterium | reverse complement strand
GTCTGCCGATGATAGCTCCGGTAGATGTGCAGTTGGATCAGGATGACAGAACGATGGTTCAGCTGGATGTAATGATTGTATGTGATCGTTCCATAATTACATTAAAGGGCATCTTTGGTGCACCGGATTTTATCGTGGAAGTACTGTCTCCTTCAACCAGAAAGAAGGACATGTCGATCAAGATGATGAAGTATATGGAGGCAGGGGTACGGGAATACTGGATGATTGATGTTGCCCAGAAAAAGGTGATTGTGTATGACCTGGAGCATGCAGCGATACCGGTGATTTATTCATTTTCAGATCCTGTTCCGGTTGGAATCTGGGGTGGAGCGTGTAAGATTAACCTGACGGAAGTGAGTGAACTTCTGGATGAGCTGTTTCCGGAGTTTCAGTTACCGGGAAAACAGGAACTATGAAAGAAAAAATATCCCGTGGAGAATCATGCACGGAAAAGTACTGATTTTCACGGGATATTTTTTTAGAAGATGTGTTTCAATTCCCATGCAATATGGGCGCTTTCTTCCAGTTCCTCTGCTGCATAGAATGCATTTAGGATATCCTTTCCCGGTATAACTGCGCCATGCTGTTTCAGAATCCATCCGTCACTCAGACAGATGCGTTCACGAAATGCCTGAAACAGCTGTTCACTGCCGGGGGCTGCGAAAGGAATCAGGCCGATTTTGCCAAGCTTCATGCGCAGGTAAGGTGTATAATCCGGAATACAGTCCGTCTCATCAGAATGTTCCAGACAACTCCAGAGTACACTATATCTGCTGTGTGTATGTATCACTGCATGGGTATCCGGTGATGCCTGATAAACAGCCAGATGCAGCGGCCATTCCTTGCTGGCAGCAGGACCTTCGACATGATTTCCCTGTACATCGAGTACAGAGAAGTCATGGCATGTAAGTCGCCCGAAACAGCATCCAGATCTGCTGATGTAAATCCTGTCATTACTTCGGAAACTGATATTGCCGGTACTTCCGGTCACCATTTTGCGTTGAAACAGCATGTGTGATACCCACAAGGCATTTTCAAATTGTTGTTTCAGGCTATTTTCCATAAATGTATCATACTCCTGTTCTGGTTATCTGACAGATAAAATATTTTTTCTTAACCGAAAATGCGAAAACCTCCGACGAAGGCGAAGATAATGACGCCAAGAACGCTCGCAGCGGATAAAATAATCAGTTTCAGGAAGATCGACTGCTGCTCTTTTTCAGAAGCCTTGGTTTCCTGTGAATAAGAAGCCAGAAGCAGACTTCCTCCGGTAGAGAACGGGCTGATTCCGGTAGCTGTTGCACCAGCGATAATGGCCATGGTCATTTCCATGACGGAGGTGTTGCCACCTACTTTGCTGACAATATCCGGAAGCGTAGGAATCAGGGTCGGGAATACTACTCCGTTTGCGGAACTGAACCAGGACATGATGCCGGCTGTCATAGCCATCAAAGGGGAAGCTGTTGTCTGATTCATCATGGAACTCAGAAGATCGGATAACAGTTCAATACCGCCCATTTGTTTGGTAACCGCCATCAGGACATTGACACCGCAGATTAGGATCATCACATTCCATGGCACCATTTTAATGGCTGCTTTCTCATTTCCGATACCAAACAGTATGAGAAGAAGACTTAAGGAAAAGGCGGTTAAGCCAACATCAAACTGGAATCCCACGACCAGCACAACCAGGGCAATCAAAGAAAGCGTGCCCACTTTTTGCTGGAAGTTGAATTGGATAATTCCTGTTTCCAGATTTTTATCAGTTGCCTTGAGCTTATAACCTTTAAAAATAATATACAGTGCAACGGCTAACATCAGATTAGCGGCACTTACTCCGATAAATACCTGAGTTGGATTATGAAGCATCCCTGCTTCTGATGCCAGGTCAGATACGATGATACCAGTCAATGCAATGGGGGACGAAGTACCTCCTACGGCGCCCAGATAAGCCATGCCTGCGAGCAAAAGAGGATTTGCATTCATCTGTACAGACAAAGAAACCGCGAAAATAATCATAACGGACTGGACGGAGATTGCACCGGGTCCTGCCGCTGACATGACGTAAGACACCACATAGAGTAAAATCGGAATCAGATAAGTTCGTTTTCCGACAAGGCTGACCAGTTTTTTGGAAAGCAGTTCCAGCGTATGGTTTTCCTGAAGTAAACTGAAGAAGAACATGGTACCCAGCAAAGTAAGAAACAGCTTATTGGGAAAGCCGGAAAAAATGACACTTGTTTTAATTCCTCCGATCATGCTGAGTATCAGAGCCAGACCCAGGGAAACCAGTCCGACATTCAGTTTTTTTGCAAAGCCCAAACCGATTGCGGCAATAAGAAATGCCAGTGATATTACTTTTAACAGCATAATAATCCTCCTCCAATGTTATTTTGTTTTAAAAGCTACGCATACCGGACTCTCAGCATCGATGCTGTTGATATGATCGGACAGGGTTCCGTCAGGCAGAATATCAAAGCGGGTGATTGTATCAGTCAGTTCATTGGCCGCCAGCAATTCTTTGCCGTCTGGTGTTATGGTGATAAATCTCGGCTGCTCCCCGTATGTTTTTTGATTTTGTGCCATTGTCATGGTTCCATTTTCCTGATTCAGCTGATATACGGTTATGCTGTCATGTTTTCGATTAGAAACATAGAGTGTTTTTCCGTCTCGACTGATATCAATGGCACTGGCCCACCCATCGCCGGTATAGTCTTCCGGCAGACTGGTAACGATCTGTTTTGCTTCCAGAGTTCCTTCTTTGGGATTAAAATAGTATAAGGTCACGGTGCTGTCTTTTTCATTTACACAATAGCAGAAATGGTTGTTGGGATGCAGAACACAGTGCCTGGGCTCTGCGCCGGTTCTTGCTTTCACAAAGGATGTTTCCTCTAAGGTTCCTCGTTCTGAATTAATCCGAAATACGGTAATCTTGCCGATACCCTGCAGGCGTCCCTGAGAAGGAACCAAAAGCCACTGCCGGGTTCGATCCTGATTGACCTGATGCGGATGAGATATGTAGCCGGGACCTCCGTTTCCGGAAATGAATTTCAGATCCCTGATGGTACCGAGAGATCCATCTTCCCGAACCGGGATGACGGATACGCTGCCGGTCTGCAGGTTGGCTACAAACAGCCATTTTCCACTCTGATCCAGAGACAGATGAACCGGATTCGTTCCGTGGGTTCCGGTTGTATTCAAGTATTCCACCGTGCCGTTTTCGTGAATCTGGTAGGCACTGACTTCGCTGAAATCGCCGTGAATGGAATAGAGATGTTTTTCCTGATCATCCAAACACAGATAGGATGGATTTACCTGTCCTTCTAAAAGCTGTATCAGATCCCAATTTTTACCATCTACTTTGTATACACGAATTCCTTTTCCTCTTGCCTTTCGTTCTTTTGTCGTTCGGCATCCTATATACGCGTACATGTTGTTACCCCCTTTTTATGATGATTATTTTGCATCTAGCAATTGAATTGCCCTTACAAAGAAATCCTCTTGTCCGAAATTTCCGGATTTTAATACCAGTTTCATGTTTGGTTTTTCTTTAGGAATCATCATCGGAACGCCAGGAGCAATACTTTCTCCGATGATAAAACTTTGAAAACCGAGTTTTTTTGTGACGGCACCGCTGGTTTCACCGCCTGCTGAGACGATCTTGCAAATGCCGTTTTCTGATGCGAACTGAGCGAGGCTGGAAGCAGTTTCTTCCAGTTTACAGGAAACATCCCCAAACGTTTCCTGTATCTGCCTTACCCGCTCCGGAGTTTCACTGGAATAGATTAAAACATGATGATCCTGAAGTTTTTTTTGAATGTCTCTCCAGAAGGTGCGGATATTCCAGGATGGATCCAGGATCGCTTCCGGAGTGATCTGGATACTATATCCGCCATGATTTTGAAAATATGTAATCTGTTTTCGTGTCGTTTCACTGCAGCTTCCGGCGAGAAGAAGTACATTTCCGGTGGCAGGATCCCTATTTTTCCTGCTGCCAGGCAATGTATTTCGGTTTTCCAGCAGCTTTTTAGCAAGAGTACAGGCCAACCCGCTTCCGCCGGTTAAAAGGGTTTCGTGCCCAAAATACTCCACAATCTTGCGGCAGTCCTCTTCGTTTTCGCAGTCTGGAACCAGGTAATAGTGCGGATCAGAATGGGGAGGATTCCATTGATCCGGGTTGTTTCCGATTTTGTAAACGGTATATCTGCTCTGCGGTTCCATCAGTTTTTTGAGATCGCAATCCCACATCGGAGTCAGGGGATGATCTTTCATGGAACTGTGATGAAGTGGTATCCCATTGACATACAGGTTTCCATTCTGTACGGTGCGGCCATTGACCGGAAGAGCCGGGCAAAGCAGTGTATAATGAACTTTTAAATAGTCCATGACCGCATCGCAGATAGGACCGATATTGCCTGTTTCTGTGGAATCAAAGGTGGAACAGTATTTGATGTAATAATGGGTACATCCGTTTTTCTGAAGCCACTGGATTGCCTGCAGCGAGACGGATACGGCATTTTCGGTGTTTTGTGTTCTTGTTTTTAAGGCAATCACAAGGGCATCGATGTCTTGTGTTTCCATGGGTACGGAAGGAATACCGTTGTATAAAATGGTACGCATACCACCCTTTACCAGAAACGATGCCATATCACTTGCTCCGGTAAAGTCATCTGCAATACAACCTAAAATAGCCATTATGTCACTCCTTATTGGATTTGGTCAGGCAGGAGATGATCGCTTCTGCCCCGGTCTGCGGACTTGATAAAACGGGAATGCCATAAGTCTTCAATCCTTCTGCTGCACTTGCCATTGTAATCTGACTTAAGACCAGAGCATCACAGCCTGCCTTGATCAGTGAAAGACCGGTTTCTTTTAAAAGTTCATCATGTCTTTTTCTGTCTCCGGATTTCAATGCCTGCATGGCTTCTGTGTTAATACCGATCTTTGTTGTGATGGTTTTCTGCATGGTCTCCGCCTGTTTTATCAGCTTTCGTTCAGCAGCGGGCCCGGAGGATGCAGTGGTCGCGAGAATGCCGATATGTGTTCCGGTCCGGACTGCCAGTTCCATCATTGGCTGGTCAATGGCAATTACAGGCTTTTCGGTAAGCATTCGGGCCTGCTCGGCATAGGTTGAATAAAGACTGCAGGCAATGATGATTCCGTCTACAGAAGATTCAGCCGCCTGCATGGTCAGTCTCATAAAGTTGCGAAGTCCCCAGTCATCTACGCCGCCTGCCCGATTGGCATGATACAGGAGCTCCTCATTCACAAAATTGCATACTTCCGCAGAGGGGGATATTTCCCGAATGGCTTTTTCCAGAGGTGCTACTGCGTTTAAGGTTGCATGAATTACGCCGATTCTCATTGCAGCTTTCTCCATTTCTCAATTGTATTTATACATTTATTTGAGTTTTCTTTTCTTTGATTTTTTCAATTACGGCATTCGTATATTCATCAGTGGAAGCACTGCCGCCAATATCTCTTGTGATATGCTTTCCTTCGATTAAAACTTCACGGACGCTGTCTTCCACAAGATCTGCCCACTGCGGCATTCCTACATGGCGGAGCATCATGACTGCGGAGAGAATCAATGAAGTAGGATTGGCAAGATTTTTCCCTGCAATATCCGGCGCGGAACCGTGACATGCCTCAAAAACAGCACAATTGTCACCGATATTTCCGCCGGCTCCGAGTCCCAGGCTGCCTACCAGTCCTGCGCAAAGATCAGAAAGAATATCTCCGTACTGGTTCATGGTTACGATTACGTCAAAACGTTCCGGGTTTGTTACGAGATAGTAGGCAGTTGCATCTACCATCAGATCTTCGGATTCAATTTGCGGGTATTCTTTGGCAACTCTGCGGAAAGTTTCCAGGAACAGTCCATCTGTCAGACTGATTGCATTGGCCTTATGCGCACAGGTTACTTTTTTGCGTCCGTTCTGGATTGCATAACGGAATGCATAATGGCAGATACGCTCTGCACCTGTTTTGGTGATCAGTTTAATTGCTTCTGATGCACGGTCGCCATCAATGCGGTGTTCCAGTGCAGCATAAATGCCTTCTGAAATCTCACGGATTACGACCAGATCTACGTTCTCATTTTTTCCTGAAATGCCTGGAATTCCTCTGGCTGGGCGAGGACATGCATAACAGTCCAGCTCCTGGCGTATGGCATTGTTATTGGAACAGTAGATATGGCTGGTTCCATCTTTTCGGATATAGTTAATACGTCCGGCCATTTTTTCTACGCTGATGGGTCCTTTGATGGCAACTTTTAATTCTCTCAGCAGGTCTATAGACTCCTCCGGAACTTCCGTTCCATACATGGCGACTGCTTCATCGGCAATCGGAACGTTTACCCATTCAATTCCGATTCCGCAGGCATCAATCACACGCTGCATGGCTGCTGTGATTTCCGGCCCGATTCCATTTCCCTTTAATAATCCGACTCTCATGTCTCCTACCTCCAACGTTCTTAATTTTGATAAGTTTATTATTTCACAGTTTGGTTTTTTTGGGAAATGCCGCTCTTTTATCGAATACGATCAAAAAAATGCATAATCCTGCCTTTAATTTGGTTGTTTTTAATGATATGATGATATTAGCGCTAGATATAGAAAGATGGGAGAATATTATGAACCTTCAGGATTGGAGTTTATTGGTTGAATTATATAAAACCAGAAGTATTTCAAAAGCAAGTGAAAATCTGTTTGTCTCGCAGCCGGCACTTACAAGACGGTTAAAACAGATTGAAGAGGAGTTTTCGACGGTTATTATACTTCGGTCTTCCAAGGGAATTTCTTTTACCTCGCAGGGAGAAAAACTAGTAGCATACTCCAGAGATATGCTGCGCCAGTATGAGGCAATTCAGAGATGTATGAAATCAGAAGAAACGCTTCAGGGTACATTGCAGATTGTGGCCTCTCTTTCTCAGACACAGTTTTTTCTTCCGCCGCTTCTTCAGGAGTTTTCCGGATTATATCCAAACATCAGTTTTGAGGTGGAAAGCATCATGAGTACGGAGTGTATCCGGGCTTTGAATACGCGGAAAGCCCAGATTGCTTTTTATCGCGGGGAGCATCAGGGGATTTTTGAACAGAGGCTTCTGGGGACGCAGTATGCGTATATTGTGTATCATCAGCCATTTACACTGTCTGAGCTTCCATCCTTGCCTTATATTTCTTTTGAAGCCGATCATTCCGGAAGAAGCATCCGTGAAAACTGGTGGTATGATCATTTTGATGTTCCGCCTTATACGGCTATGACCGTGAAGAATAATAATATCTGTTATGAAATGGTCAGACATGGGATGGGATTCAGTATTTTTCTGAACTCTGATTTCTGGATGCAAAATAAAGATCTTTATTACCAGCAGATCTTTTTTCAAGACGGTACCCCGGTTGTTCGGAATGATTATCTTGGTTATCGCAGAGAAGCGCTGAAGCTTGAAATGATATCTTCGTTCGTGGAGTATACAATGGAATATTCAAAACGTCTGAATGTCGGCAGGAAGATTCCGGACAGGCAGAATTTCTGATGAGGGAAGGAAGAACAGAAAAAACAGGAACCGAAACAAGTTCGATCCCTGTTATATCCTCACGTCTTCTGCTTCATCAGCCACGAGGTAAAATAGGACTGAATCACATCAAACGGTGCGTTGCCCATATCCAGCAGAAAGGTATGGAATTCTTTTGCGTCGAAGCGGTTTCCGAGCTGTGCCTCGGCGGTTTTTCTCATATTCAGAAATTCCAGATAACCCACATAATAGGACAGGTAGTTGCCGGGATTTTCTACCATGGCGTAGAAAATGTCATCTGCCACGCTGTCCGGATCGCTGTAAAAATTCTCCAGATAGGTTTTCACTTTTTCTTTGTCCCAACCCATATAATTCACATAGATATCCAGACATGCATGCAGCCCCAGTGATGCGGATGCATTCGCCGCCAGAAGGCGTCCAAGCTCCGGACCCAGTCCGTTGTCCAGGGTATAGGACAGCTGTTCTACATAGGTTGCCCAGCCTTCACTGTAACCCTGATAAGAGATCAGTTTTCTCAGATCCGATTCGCAGCTGGTGTGAAAATATACATTCTGGTAAAGGTGTCCCGGGTAGCCTTCATGTGCAATCACATTGTAAAGCTGATTGTCAGAAAAGCGCGGATTATGGTTGATGTAAATCACATTGTTCCGGGGGTCATCCAAAGGTGACACCAGATAAAATGCCGGGCTTAAAGAAAGCTCCAGTGCGGCCGGTACTGCTTTGAACGTGTAATTGCAGGCGGGAAGAAGCGGAAAGTCACTTTGCGTCAGTGTTTTCAATTCTTCCATAATCGCCTCCGGCTCCGTCTGTCGATAGTGGTAGGATTCACACTGTTTTGCAAGCTCAGGATGGTTCTTAAGCAGTTCTGAGGTTTCGGTCAGGCTGTCCAGAAGCTGTGATTCAATCGCTTTTAAGAGATCCGGAATCGAAGCGTAGGACGTGCCGGTCAGGGAATATACGAGATAACGGTAATATTTCTTGCCGTCCGGGTAGCCGCAGAGTCCCTGTTCATTGATCCCGGTTCCCTTCAGCCCTTTCAGCTCTTCGATCATGGTTTTGTAGGCAGTCAAAAAGGCTGTGTCCAAAAGCTCGGAATTTTGCTGGCGATAGGCTTCCTTTTCCTCCTCAGTCAGTCCAGGCACTTCTTCCAGGCGGGAATTGAACGTCTCGATCATAAAATTGTCACCCGGTTTCAGAAGATAGCTTTCACAGGATTCGATCACGTGGTCGATGGAGGTATCGTTCATCATCAGACCGGCTTCTGCTTTCTGTTTCTCGAATTCCATGATCTGCTGGTAATGCTCGTCGATTCCATCCAGAAGCTTCAGATAATCATTGATATCCTGTTTCCGATAAAAGGCGTATTCGGAAAGCAGGATCGGCAGCTGAGCCTGAACACCGATGGTTGTCGCCAGCGGCTGATAGTAGAGTTCCAGTCCGTCGGACAGGGATTCAGTGCGCAGGAAGCTCTGGAGTACACGCATTGTGATTTTCTGGTCATTCGTCAGAAGAGAAGTCTCGATCGTCTCCAGTCTGGAAGTCAGTTCCATGCGGTCTTCCCGGTTCTCTTCCAGGAATTCAAGCGTTACCGGGGCGTAGAGGTATTCTGCACCGGTGATGCCATATGCCGACGGGTCTTTCAGGAGATAATGAAGATTGATCTGTTCGGTGCCGATTTCATCCAGAAACAGAGTCTGCGTCAGTTCGTCAAACTCTTTGCGGGCAAGGATCTGTTTT
>JALFHZ010000237.1 GCA_022776445.1 Lachnospiraceae bacterium | reverse complement strand
AATGAAAAGAAGATAAAAAAATGCTTGACAGATATTGCTGAAGTATGTATAATGCTAAATGTGCCGTTCGAAAGGCGGCAAAATAAAATAAAGGTGAGCGCCCTTAGCTCAGTTGGTAGAGCAGTAGACTCTTAATCTATTTGTCCAGGGTTCGAGTCCCTGAGGGCGCACTATAAGCACTGGTTTTGCAGACAGAGAGCTGTGAGGCTGGTGTTTTTTATTACTTTCGTTTTTGACGGATATTTTTACAGATAAAATGTAATAGATTTCGTTGATTTTCTTCACGCAATTTGTCATAATAAAAGAAAAAAGGAAGGTATGAGCATGTGTAAAGAACTTGATACCAATTTAAATTTTATCACACTGGATTTTGAGGATGGCGAATCAGAGGAATGCCTGGTGACCGGTTTATATGAGATTGAAGGAAAGAAGTATCTTTCCGTTGTGGTCGGCGCCAATGAGGATGTGGATCTGGAGAATGATGAGCTTGAAGGATATATCTACGAATATACAGATGTTAACGACGAAGAATTCGAGCTCATCGATATCGAGAGTGATGAAGAATTTGACAGAATTGCGGGCAAGATTGAAGCGTTTGAAGCAGCAAGAGAAGAATAATAACTGTAAGAATTGTATCGTTGAATCCCTTCATAAAATATGCTAAAATAGACCGTATTCGACAAAGGAAGTGAGGTCAGCAGTTTTATGACTGATAGATACATACATATTTTTAAGAAATTTCAGGGGATGGCGCTGATGTTTGCGGCATCGGGAATGCTGCTTGCAGGTTGTGGAAAGCAGGCCATTGCCCCGGAAACGAAGACCGGTACACAGGCAGAGATTGTGCTTGCGGAGGAGACGCTTCCGCAGACTGCGGCGGATGAGACCGTGATGGCACTGTCTCCGGACGGGCCGCTCCTGCCGAGCGTAGCAGGTGTGGATGCGGAGTATTCGGAGCCGATTCCGGACTACCTGCGGATCGGTATGGAGCATCCGATTGTAGCGAAGCTGCAGCAGAGGTTGATGGAACTGGGATTCATGGATTATGATGAACCGACGAATTATTACGGGGAAGTGACCCAGAGTGCGGTGAAGGTTTACCAGCGCCAGAATAAGCTGGCGCAGGACGGCATTGTAGGCCCGGAGACTCTGGAGGCGATTCTTTCTCCGGATGCAAAGTATTATGCGGCGCAGTACGGAGATAAGGGTGATGATATCACCCGGATTCAGACCCGTCTGTATGAGCTGGGATATCTGGCGAAAGCGGAGCTGGTGACAGGAAATTTTGGCGACAGTACGCAGGCAGCCGTGATCAAGATGCAGAGTGTCAACGGTATTGATCAGGATGGTAAAGTTGGCCGGCAGACGATGAACCTGCTTTACAGCGATGAGGTGAAGCCGAACATGCTTTCCTACGGTGAGAAGAGTGAAGTGGTTCTGGAAGCGCAGAAGCGTCTGAAGCAGCTGGGCTATATGACATCGGAGCCGGATGGTGCTTATGGCAATGACACGATCATTGCGGTGAAGCAGTTCCAGTCCCGCAACGACCAGATTGTAGATGGTTACCTGGGGCCTTCCACCCGTATTGCACTGAACAGCTCCAGTGCTGTTCCGAACGGACTGGGCTTGGGTGACAGCAGCGACACGGTCAGCAAGGTACAGAACATGCTGAGCAAGCTGGGTTATCTGAACTCCGGCAACGTCACGGGATATTATGGTGAGGTCACGGAGAATGCGGTGAAGCTGTTCCAGAGGACCAATGGACTCAGCGCGGATGGTCTGGTCGGAGCCATGACGATGGCGAAACTGACCAGCGGAGACGCGAGACGCGCTCCGGCGAACGCACCGAGCAGTTCCGGCGGCAGCAGCAGTTCGTCCGGCGGCAGTTCCGGAAACTCCGGGAATAAGAAGCCGAGCAGCAGCGGAACTCCGAATACCGGTACTGCCAGCGGTGGAGCAAGTGCTCTGATTTCCGTGGCGAGCTCCAAGTTGGGATGTCCGTATGTCTGGGGAGCCAAGGGTCCGAATTCCTTTGACTGTTCCGGTTTCGTATACTGGTGTCTGAATCAGGTGGGAGTACGCCAGAGCTACATTACTTCTTCCGGCTGGAGAAGCGTGGGTAAATATAAGAAGGTCAGCAATTTCTCGGATCTGCGGGCCGGAGATATCGTTGTGGTTCGAGGCCATGTGGGCATTGTTGCCGGCGGCGGAACTGTGATCGATGCTTCTTCCGGTAACGGAAAGGTGGTTCATCGTTCGCTGGGATCCTGGTGGGCGAACAACTTTATCTGCGGATGGAGAATTTTCGGATAGAGCATATCAGAAAAATCAGAATAAAAACAGCGGCTTTTCGGAACAATCCTTTCCGGCGAGGCCGCTGTTTTTGTACAATGAAGTTATGTGGGATTCTCTGTCGAATCCTCGTTTGTTTTCTTTTTCTCCTGAATCGGGAATCCGATCCGTACCTTGAACAGATCGCCGTCGATCAGGATCTCAAACGTGCCGCCCTGCAGCTTTGTCAGACTCTGTGCGATGGAAAGTCCCAGACCACTTCCTTCGGTCGTACGGGAGACGTCACCGCGGACAAATCGCTCGGTCAACTCTTCACCGCTGATATTCAGCGGGTTCTCTGAGACATTCTTGATCGTAAAGTAGGCGAAATCATTTTCCCGCATGACTTCTGTATAGACCCGGCTGTGTTCCATGGCATATTTGAATGCGTTGTTGTAGACATTTTCCAGCACGCGCCACAGACGGCGTCCATCCGCTTCAATGATCATGCTCTCATTGGGCAGTGAAGAGACCAGATCCAGATGACGGATCGCGTATTTCTCTTCAAATTCGCCGTTGGTCTGCCAGATCATTTCCACCAGGTCAATGCGTGCCATTTCCAGCTTTAAGTTGCCGGAGCTTGCCTTTGAGGCTTCCACCAGGTCTTCGGTCAGCGTTTTGAGGCGCTGGGATTTCTGATCGAGGACATTTAGATATTCCTGGACCTTTTTGTTGGGGATTTTTTCCCGTTTCAGCAGATCGACATAGTTGATGATGGAAGTCAGCGGCGTCTTGATGTCGTGGGACACGTTGGTAATCAGGTCTGCCTTCAGACGTTCGCTTTTGACTTTTTCCTGCAGTGCCCGCTCAAGACCGGTGCCGATGCTGTTGATCATCTGGGCAATGCTCAGTTCCTTGCCGGAAAGTCCGTCCACATCCATCTGATAGGAGGTATCGCCGCCGGCAATCTTGGCAATCGCGTCGGCAATGCGGTCCTCCTGTTCACATGAGATAAACAGCTTGCGGAAGGTATGGTAGTCCAGAACGGCCAGTCCGGCAATGTCGGCGACAAGCAGCAGCTTTGCCCACGGATAATGGAAGAAATAGAGCATTATCGCAATCATGCCGATACCGGCTGCATGAACACCCAGAAACGCCGTGTACAGGCAGAACAGCTGGTGGGTAAAGGTATGCTGGACAAAGTGTTCGTTGATGTCCCGGATCAGGTGCTGAATCATACTGTTTTCCAGCAGCTGGTGGTTTTTATAGCGGCGCAGCAGACTGAAAGCGCCGACCATGCAGCAGAGATAAATGATCACAGCCTGCTGCATCCGCTCGGCAAAATCCCAGGATTTCTTCTGGATCAGAAGATGCAGAAGTTTGTAGCCCATTTTCTCACCCAGAAACAGCATGAAAAGGGTACAGAGAGCAACCAGTGCGATCCAGCCTTCGGTTGTAATCAGGTCATAATCGTGCAGATAAAGGCTGGAGCGATCCTCCGTCCGGTAGCCGGATACCAGAACCAGATAAAACAGAGTCACGAGGCAGCCGACGATACCGATGGAGAGCACCAGAACACCCTCCAGAAATCGTTCCCGCACATGCTGAAACTCCAGTGCTTCCGCGGCATAAAGATCATCTGCAGGGTAATCGGTATCCACAGAGGCCATAAAATAGTAGTGATCAAAATCGTAAAAATTATTTTTCTCCATGGAGACCGCCAGGTCCTGAGGAATCTGGTTTAAGTTGGTCTCGATGACGATTGATTCGTTGTTGAGGAAACAATAGCGTCCCATGCTTCGCATTTCTTCCAGGGAAAGGTCTTCCGCGTTGGAGTAGAGAACCTGCTCCCCTTCTCCGCTGTCATAGAGAATCTGGAAATACAGATTGGACGGATTGTCGATCATCCGGTAATAAACGGTGTAATATTTGCTCAGGCAGGTCAGCACCTCTTTGCACAGATCAAGCAGGGAGGAATAGGCATCGCCCGGTTCACTGATGGTGGCATTCGGATCATAGGCACGCCAGTTCACGTGCTGATCCTTGGCTGTAGAGGCGTTGTCATAGAGAAACATGTCATTGACCACCTGAAAATTCTCATCCAGATAGAATCCCTGGCTTTTGGCATAACGCAGCACCTCTTCCAGCGTGTAAATAATCTCCGGTCCGTCCCCGCGGTTGACGGAAAACATTTCATTGGACAGATCCAGGGCACCGTCCGTCTCAAAGACATCGCGATAAGCCACATAAGCAAAAATATCATTCAGGTCCTTCTGGAACTGATGCTCAAATTCCTCGGAATCCTCGTATTTGCGGTCCAGAAGCCAGCTTATGCCGGTGCCGACCTCTGTATTCATATACATCATGCTGATGCCGATGACGGCAAGCGTCAGGAAGATCAGGTGAAGCAGCACGGCAATATTTTTGCGGATCCGCATGGAGTAATCTTTCAGTTTCATGGCGATCACCTACTGTTTCTCGATCTTATAGCCGACGCCCCAGACAACCTTCAGATAGCGTGGCTCGCGTGGGTTAATCTCAATTTTCTCACGAATGTGCCGGATATGTACAGCGACGGTATTGTCTGCTCCGATTGCCTCTTCGTTCCAGATCTGTTCGTAGATCTCGTCAATGGAAAATACCTTACCGGCGTTCTTGACCAGAAGAAGCAGAATGTTGTATTCGATCGGAGTCAGTTTGATTGGCTCGTCATCAACCCAGACCTCTTTGGTATCGTCGTTGATGGTGAGACCGCCGCACTTGTAGATCTGGTCACTGGTCTGCTGATTCAGGTTGCCGAGCTGTGTGTAGCGGCGCAGCTGGGATTTGACCCGGGCCACCAGCTCCAGCGGATTAAATGGCTTGGATATATAGTCATCCGCGCCGATATTCAGTCCGAGGATCTTGTCCGTGTCCTCGGACTTGGCGGACAGGATGATGATCGGGATGCTGCTGGTTTCACGTACCTTGAGAGTGGTGCGGATGCCGTCGAGCCCGGGCATCATCACATCGAGAATCAGCAGGTCTGCGGGCTGCTTGGACAGAATCTCCAGCGCCTCGTAGCCATCATAGGCCTTCAGTACCTGAAATCCCTCTCCGGTCAGATAGATATCTATGGCTTCCACGATCTGTTTGTCGTCATCACATACAAGTATAGTCTGCATGGTATCAAGTCTCCTTATGTTTACTCACAGGCAGCACAGCAGCCGCCCGCTATAATGACAGTATACACCAAAAGAGGTCCTGCCGCAATCGGCAAGACCTCAAGTTGTTTGACCTACTGGTAATCACAGACATCAAGCCAGCGGTGAAGCAGTTCCTGCTCCTCCGGGCGCTTTTTCGTCAGCTGCGCAGCCGCAACCAGCGGGAGCCACTGCTGAACGTAGCGTTTGTCCGTGCCTGTCTTCTGACAGAATAAATCCATGTATTTCTCAGCTTTGTTCTCATCATCCAGGCAAAGCAGGAGATAAGTTCTGGCAACGTCTGCACTGGCATTGCCCTGGGTAGCATGTACCCAGTCGAGTACGTACATGGTGCCGTCATCTTTGACGATGATGTTGCTTGGCTGGAAGTCACCGTGGCACAGCTTCACATGTTTTGGAGTGCTGTCCAGGCGGGTCATAAGATCGTAACGGTTGACAGGGTTTAATTCCTCAATCTCAGAGATCTGCCGCGCCATCTTGTCTTTTAACTTGTTCAGTAATGGACAGGTCTTGGAATGGATCATTAACTGTAAATCAACCATCTGATTCAGATATTCGTCCACTTTGTCAGGATTTTCATCCATAAGTTCCTGCAGTGTCTTGCCGTCGATAAAGTCCTTGGTGATCGCCCAGCAGCCATCCTCGTCCACGGAAACTTCCAGGATGCTCGGGATGTTGATGCCGCCGACTGCTTCCACGCGGGCGCTGATCAGCGCTTCATTCAGTACTTCTGCTTTCGGGAATCCCTTGCAGAACACTTTAATCGCCTTATTGCCATCGCGGTAAACACTTTTGGTCGCGTTTTGGGATATTAACTCTCTTGCCATACGAAACTCTCCTTCCATTTAAGAAATTTATTTTTCAGCAGGTCGATACCTATTCTACTACAAAGTTAAGAGAATGTCACCCACTTTTTGATAAAAATTTAACGAAATTTCAAACCTAAAATACAGATTCTGTTGACGTTTTGCAATTGCTCGGTCAGGAGAATCTCAGGATCGCCGTTCCATAAGCCGGAAGCGGAAGCGGGATCTTGTACGGCTGTCCGTCACACTCGCCTTTGACTGCACGGAGAACCGGAGGTTTGTCCGGGGACCGGTACATGCCCTTCTGATTATCCAGTAAAACCGTATAGTTGCCGCGTTTCGGAACACCGACGCAGTAATCCGGGCGTGCTACAGGGGTGAAGCTGCATACAAATATGAGATTCTGCTTACGGCTCTTTGAGTAGCGGATGAAGCTGAAAATGCTGCGGTCGCTGTCGTTGGCATTGATCCACTGAAAGCCTTCCCAGTCATCATCAGACTCATATAAAGCCGGGTATTTTTGATAAATATGTAACAAGTCTTTGACGTAGCTCTGCAGATTCCTGTGGGCATCTTCTTCCGCCAGATACCAGTCGAGTCCGACCTTTTCGTCCCATTCATGAAGCTGACCGAAATCCTGGCCCATGAAAAGAAGTTTCTTGCCGGGATGACCAAGCATAAAGGTGTAGCCTGCCTTCAGATTCGCAAATTTATCCTCGTAGAGACCGGGCATCTTGTTGATCATGGAACATTTCAGATGAACTACTTCATCGTGCGAAAGCACCAGAATATAGTTCTCACTGTTAAAATAGGTCAGTCCGAAGGTCATCTTGTTGTGGTTGTACTTGCGGAAATAGGGATCCAGTTTCATGTATTCCAGAAAATCATGCATCCAGCCCATATTCCACTTGAAAGTGAAGCCCAGCCCGCCGATCTTCGGGTCGTGCGTGACCAGCGGCCATGCAGTGGATTCCTCCGCGATGACCATGGCACCGCGACCGCGCTGTTCGACCATGCTGTTCAGGTGGCGGAAAAATTCAATCGCTTCCAGGTTCTGGTTGCCGCCGTACTTGTTGGCGATCCACTGGCCGTTCTCGCGCCCGTAATCCAGATACAGCATGGAAGCAACCGCATCCACGCGCAGACCGTCCACATGATACCGTTCGATCCAGTAGAGGGCATTGGCAATCAGGAAGTTGGAAACTTCATGTTTCTCATAGTTGAATACCTTGGTGCCCCAGTCCGGATGCTCTCCCTTGCGCGGATCCTCGTACTCGTAAAGGGGCTGTCCGTCAAAATCAGCCAGACCATGAGCATCCCGCGGAAAATGGGCAGGCACCCAGTCCAGAATCACGCCGATGCCCTTCCGGTGCAGGTAATTGACGAAATACTTGAATTCATTCGGCGTGCCGTAACGGGAAGTCGGTGCGTAATAGCCGGTCACCTGATATCCCCATGAACCGTCAAACGGATGTTCTGCAATTCCTATCAGTTCCACATGGGTGTAGCCCATGGTTTTCACGTATTCGGCAAGTTCCTGTGCGGCTTCTTTGTATGTGTAAAAGCCGTTTTTCTCTGTACGGTTTTTCTTCTTCCAGGAACCGAGATGCACTTCGTAGATACTCATGGCAGCTTCACGCGGATTCGTCTCCTGGCGTTTCTCCAGCCAGGCATGATCCGTCCATTTGAAACTGCCGGTGTCAACGGTGACAGATGCGGTATCCGGACGGAATTCGGCGTACTGTGCGTAGGGGTCAGACTTGAGAATTATCTTGCCTGACCGCGTGGTAATCGCATACTTGTAGGCTTCTCCGGTTCTGAGTCCCGGTACAAATACTTCGTAGATGCCGGAGGTGCCCAGAAGGGTCATCGGAGTGCTCTCCGTGTCCCACTTGTTGAAATCACCGACTACGCTTACGGCTCTTGCGTGAGGCGCCCACACTGCGAAATAAATTCCTTTTCTGTTCTGAAAGGTCATCGGATGAGAACCCAGTTTGTCATAGATCTCATAATGCGTTCCCTGTCCGAACAGGTATCGGTCAAGCTCGCTGATGATACCCGTTTCGTTCGGCGATGGTTTCTTGTTGACTGTCATTTGTCAATCCTCCCTGCCTGTCGGTCAGCTTCCAAGGCTGACCGATCGTGTTTCAATCGGTTCTTCCAGCCGCTTAAAGCGCCTGAGCAGGAACTGGTAACGCAGCTGTGCGGCATTCAGTTCGTAAATGTAGCAGTCGATCAGCGTCGGATCCACAACCTGTTCGAAATGGTTCCTTGCGGCTTCCAGAAGGCAGCGGGTACGCTCAATCTCTGCACGCAGCGCCCGTCCCTCCGCGAGGAGATCCTGCCGCTGCTTCCTGTGTGAAAAATATCCTGTTTTCATAGTATCATCTCCTGAAGTCCGGATATCCGGAGTTATGCACATTCATAGTGTCTTCCGGAAATGGAAAACTATACAGGGTTTGCGAAAAAATGTAAGCGGATATGATTGTGATGGGGAGTGAACCGTTACAAACTGATTTTATTCTACCACTGATAACTGGCATGGTCAACTAAAAAAGAATGGGAGCAGAAAAGATTTTTGGTCAAAATAAACGAAAAAGCGACCCGTCAGATGGAAGCGTCGGAGCGTCTGATGGCTGCGGCGTTTGAGGACAGTGAGAAAATATTGGCAAAAAATCAAAAAAGGGATTGACAGCAGCGGGGAAAGTGTGCATAATGAAAAAACAATCAACGCCTGTTCTGGCGTACTGATTCTGTTATACTTTGCGCTTCGGTATATGACCCGGTTCCGGGCAGCCGTAAGTGTCAGCCATATCGGCAAATGGATTCATTTTTTGACAAAGGCTTGTCAGAAACTGCATGGAGATGAGGTGATGCGGTGTAAGATGTAATTGGTGTATTGTAATGTTATGTGTCATTCTGGCTGGGGCAGCGGGGACGGATTTTGTGTTTGGCAGGATCTGCAACTGGTGGCTTCTGCTGGGAACTGTCATCGGGGTTTGGATTCGTGGAGTTTCCTTCTTTCTGGAGGCGGGAGTGATTTTGATACCGGCATTTTTTCTGTTTCGTATGCGGATGATGGGCGCGGGAGATGGAAAACTGATGGCAGTAATTGCAGGATATCTGGGAATCTCGGATGGAATTCCGGCAATCTGGGCAGGGCTCTGTCTGGGAGCAGTATGGTCGCTCTGCCGAATCCGGCAGGGAGAGAGCCTTCGGGCTCGTCTTGATATTCTTGCCGCATTTATCGTGCGGATGATTCAGAATCGAACAGTGACAGCTTATGAGGATTTGTCGGGGGGAAGCGGTAAACATCGAATTCCGCTGGCCGTATGTCTGGCGGCAGGCGTGTATCTGTTTCTGGCTTATTCCCGGCTGACAGGAAGGAGAATGGGATGAAACGAATTATGGCGGTCTATGATGTGGACCCTTTCTACGCAGACCGGTTTGCCGAATTTGCGAACCGAAAGGAAAAGATACCGTTCACGGCGGTGCCGTTTACGAGTCTCGCACGGTTGAGGACATTCACAGAGCAGCACCAGGTGGAGATTCTGCTGGTAGGAGATGAGGTGACGGCAGAGGAGCTGGGGGATATCCGGGCGAAGCAGGTGATCCGACTCAGCGAGACCGGTATGCCGGAGGAAGACGGAACGCCTTCTGTGTATAAATATCAGGCATCGGATCATGTGCTGCGGGAGGTGATGGCATGTTATCAGGTCTGTGCCGAACCGGCGCTGCTTTCGGTGGTGGGGACGCAGAGCACGGTGCTTGGAGTCTATTCCCCGGTGAACCGGTGTGGGAAGACCAGCTTCTGCCTTACCCTGGGACAGGTGATGGCGCGTGAGCGGAAGGTGCTGCTTCTGAGTCTGGAGGAGTATTCTGCCTACAGCCGTATGATGAAAAGTGAGTATGGAGGAAGCCTGTCAGATCTGCTTTATTATTTCCGGCAGGGGGAGTACAGCAGACTTCGTCTGAGCAGTGTGCTGTACAACTGGAACGGGCTGGATTATGTGCCGCCGGTGACATACGCAGAGGATCTGAAGGATGTGACGGGGGAAGAGGTGGCGAACCTGATTGTCCGGATTGCGCAGGAAGGAACCTATGACACGATTCTTCTGGATCTGGGACATTTTGGAAAAGGAGTGGAGGAGATTCTGGAGCTGTGTCAGGTGATTTACGCACCTGTGAAGGAGGATGTGATCTCACTGGCGAAGGTGGAGGAATGGAAGACTTATCTGGAACGCTCAGGGCGTATGCATCTGTGGGAACGGGTACAGAAGTTAAAGCTTCCCGGGCAGCGCGGTGTTGTGCCGGCGGAACACTATCTGGAACAGATGCTCTGGGGAGAGATGGGGGATTTTGTCCGAAACCTGCTGAGCGGAAAGCAGGGTACATGGGAGGTGACCGTGAATGAAAGGGATGGATAAACGGGAGCTGCTCCGGCGACTGCGGGAGCAGATTCGAACGGATCTGCAGGGAATGTGCCAGATCGGGGATGTGGAACTGTATGCCTGCATTGATCAGGCCATTGCCCGGGAAGGGGAACATCAGTATCTTCCGCTGGCACGGAAGCTGGAACTGAAACACAGGCTTTATGATGCATTTCGCCGTCTGGATATTCTTCAGGAGCTGGTGGATGATCCGGAGATCACGGAGATTATGGTCAATGGAAAGGATCATATTTTCGTGGAGCGGCATGGACGTATCAGTCGGTGGGAACACGGATTTGAAGAGGAGGAGCAGCTGGAGGATCTGATTCAGCAGATTGTCAGCCGTATCAATCGTGTGGTCAATGTGTCTCATCCGATTGTGGATGCAAGGCTCGAAGACGGTTCCCGTGTGCATGTTGTGCTGCCTCCTGTGGCGTTGGATGGCCCGGTTGTGACGATACGTAAATTCCCGGAGCCCATTACGGTTCCTAAACTGATTGAGCTGGGCTCTCTCAGCGAAGAAGCAGCGGATTTCCTGAAAAAGCTTGTCCGGTCAGGCTATAACCTGTTTATCAGCGGCGGAACCGGTTCGGGGAAAACGACGTTTCTGAACGCAATGTCCGGGTTCATTCCGGAGACGGAACGGGTGATTACGATTGAGGATTCCGCAGAGCTGCAGATTCGTCAGATCCCCAATCTGGTGAGAATGGAGACGCGCAATGCCAATGGAGAGGGTGAGGGAGCCATTGAGATCAGTGATCTGATCCGCGCGGCGCTTCGCATGCGCCCGGATCGGCTGGTGATAGGGGAAGTTCGGGGAAAGGAATGCCTGGATATGCTGCAGGCATTGAATACCGGTCATTCCGGAAGCCTGTCAACCGGTCATGGAAACAGTCCGAAGGACATGCTGTCACGAATGGAGACCATGGCGCTGATGGGGGCGGACATTCCTCTTCCCGCGGTGCGCAGCCAGATTGCGTCGGCGATTGATATTCTGATTCATCTTGGACGCCTGCGGGATAAAAGCAGACGGGTTCTGCAGATTGTGGAGGTGGGAGATTATGTTGATGGAGTGATTCGTCTGAATCCGCTGTTCTGCTTCAGGGAGGATGAGGAAGATGGAAAGAGAGGAAAGGAAGAAAAGCTTGTCCGGGGGCAGCTTAGAAAAGTCGGAACGCTTCTGGCGGTCGAAAAGCTCCGAAACGCAGGTTATTCAGTATGACAGATACCGGCTTTCCGGTATGGAGTGTCTGGCCGCTCTGGGTAAGGGCACTGGGATCTGCGGGATTCTTTCCTTTACTTTTTACCGGAGTATGACGGCGTTTCTGGTGATGCTACCTGTCGGATGTCTGAACCTGCGGTATGAAAAGAAAAGACTGCGTGACAAACGCAGGCAGGAGCTTTCTTCTCAGTTCAGGGAAAGTATGGTAGCGCTGGCTTCGGCGCTGAGTGCAGGCTATTCCATGGAAAATGCGCTGACGGTAAGCCGGGCAGAGCTGGCGGCTCTGTACGGAGAGGACGGCCTGATTGTGCGGGAATTCTCGTATATGATTCAGCAGATCCGGATGAACCGTTCCATAGAGAGCGTACTGGGGGAATTTGCCGATCGTGCGGAACTGGAAGATATCCGAAATTTTGCGGAGATTTTCGTGGTTGCAAAGCGAAGCGGAGGCGATCTGGGAGGGATTATGCGCCGTACCGCGGAGGTGATCCGTGACAAAATGCAGGTAAAAGAAGAAATCCGGACGATGACGGCATCCAGGCAGTTCGAGCAGAAGGTGATGAATCTGATTCCGTTTTTCATTGTATTTTATGTGGAAAGCGCATCTCCCGGATTTTTCGGGCAGATGTACGGAACGTTGCCGGGCAGAGTGCTGATGAGTGTGTGTATGATGGTTTATCTGACGGCAATTTTGCTGGCTCACAGGATTCTGGATATTGAGGTGTAGGATGAGACGGATGGAAAACTGCAAAGGCGGAGAGAAGGAAAAGCAGGCGGAACGTGTGGTACAGGCAGTTTTGGCAGTGGGAAGCATAGGTCTGTATCTGGCACTGTCCTGCTGGGCAAAACCGGCTGGGCCGGTGTCGGCGGATGGGACAATTCTGAGAGACGGCTACGGAGGAGATGAAAAACAGGTTCAGATTCTGGTGGAAGGACTGGAAACGGACAAAACAGAGGTTCCGGTAACTGTGACGGTTGGTCCAAGACGGTACAGCAGTCAGGAAGCAGATGCGGTATTCGAAGAGCTGATGGAGCAGATGGAGGAGCGGATTCGCGGAAACAATCGTTCCCTGATGGAGGTATGCACAGATCTGGAGCTTCCGAAACGGATCGAGGACAGGGGAGTCCGCCTGAAATGGTATTCTTCGGATCCGGATCGGCTGAGTGCCTCCGGGAAATTGCTGGTCAGCGTGGAAAAGCCGGAACCGCTTCTTCTCCATGTGCAGCTGACGGATGGAGAGCATAAGGCGGATTATGAAATTCCGGTTCGGCTTGTGCCGGCAGAGCAGAGCCTGGAAGAACAGATGCGGGAGAAATTCCGGCAGGAGATACAGAAGCAGGAAAAAAGCCAGCAGGAATCGGAGCGTTTTGTTCTTCCCGGACAGTATGCTGGGAAAGAGCTGAGCTACCGCACGCAAAAGGATAACCGGTATGCGCTGATTCCGATTCTGGGCATTCTGATGGCAGTGCTGTGGCCGGCCAGAAAACAGTCAGAACTGCGAAAACAGGAAAAAAAGCGGGAGCAGGAGCTGCTGCTGGATTATGCGGAGCTGGTTTCGAAGCTGATGATTTTTATCGGAGCCGGTATGAATGTCAGGAATGCCTGGGCGCGGATAACTGCAGATTATGAGCATGCACTGGAGCAGGGAAAGATTGGCCGTCGTGCGGCATACGAGGAGATGCAGCTGACCTGGTATCAGATTCAAAACGGTATGTCGGAAGGCAGCGCCTATCGGGAGTTTGGAAGAAGGTGCAGACTTCAGCCGTATCTGAAACTGGGCGGGCTGTTGGAACAGAACTGCAGATCCGGCACCAAAGATCTGCGGTCTATCATGGAAACAGAGCTTTCAGATGCATTTGAACTGAGAAAAAATCTGGCGCGCCGGATGGGCGAGGAGGCAGGGACAAAACTGCTGCTGCCGCTTTTTATGATGCTTGGTGTCGTGATGGTGATGATCATGGTGCCGGCGATGATGACTATGGGTTGAAGGAAAGGAGTGCGAATTGATGAAAATGGATCAGGATTTATGGGATTTTATGCAGGAAGAAGATGGGGTAGGCGTGATTGAGGTGGTATTGATTCTGGTGGTGCTGATCGGCCTGGTTATTATCTTCAAGGAGCAGATTACGACACTGCTGCAGAATATTTTTAAGGAGATCAATGCACAATCGAAGGAAGTGTACTGATGAGGAGCCGGTTAGAGGGACAGATTACAGTCTGGACGAGTCTGATTATGATGTGTCTCTTCGCTCTGTTCTGCGTGCTGGTGGAGTCGGCGCGGACAGCGGGAGCACGCTGGTATCTGCAGATGGCCGCGGATTCCGCCATGGATTCCATATTCAGTCAGTATCATCGCCAGCTCTGGGATTCCTATCGGCTGCTGTTTGCGGAATATGAAGATGAAGAGGCGGTCGCAGCGGATTTTGCGGCATTTGTACAGCCATATCTGGAGGCAAAGAACTGGTATCCCATGCAGTATGAATCCGCGGAAGTGGAGGAGCTTTATGTTGCAACGGATGACAACGGAATTTACCTGGAACAGGAAATTCTGGATTATATGAAGTATGGCGTATGGGAACTGGATTTTGACGCAGGAAATGTCGGGAAGCTGCAGGAATCCGGGCGGGAGGCAGAGGCTGTCAGAGCGGTTGCTTCGAGTTATCGGGGACATGCGAAGGAAGCATTGAAACTGGAAAAATCACTGGAAGCAATCAGTGAAAATCTGTCTGATCAGATGCAGGAGAAGCGTCAGGGCTTGTCGTGTCTGCGCGGTTATGATGGGGCAGGTTTTCGCAGCTATGCCGGAAAGCTGATCCGGAAGCTGGAAAAAATACCGGGGCTGGTTGAAACTTATGGAAAGCGGGCGGACGAACTGGCGCGTGGGCTGGAAGCAAGCAGAGCGGCGTGCGCACCGCATCGGGAGCTCTGTACCGATCCGGTGGATCAGCTTCTGGAGGATGAGATCCGGGAGTATGAGGCTTATGTGGCGCAGGATGGGGAACGCAGGAAGGAAGTGGAAGGACTGACGGCCCTTTCTGCTGAACAGGTGGTATTTGTGGAGCAGGTGATAGAAGCGTCGGAGGAAGTGGAGCGCATCATCGAAGAGTGGGAATCGGAGGAAGACGATGAGGAGGATGGCCCGGATCTGGATGCACTCTGGTCACCGGTCATTCGCAGGTTCGAACAGTTGGAGATTGCGTCCCTGTCCTTTGTTCACGGAGTCAAGGATAAAGAGAAGGAAGGATGGCTGAATCAGGTGGAGCAGATGTACCGGAGCGGGATGCTGTCCCTGATGCTGCCGGAAGGTGCACAGGTATCAGGAAGGCGGGCGGAACTGGAGCATGTTCCGTCCCGGGCGGATATGATGTGTGAAGGAGCCAGAGGAATCTCAATGATGGATCACCTGCTGGTAAATGCCTATTGCGGTGAATTTTTTGCATGTTTTCGTACGGAGTCAGAGGCATCCGGTGTGCTGCAGTATGAGATGGAGTATCTGCTGGGGGGAGATCCTTCCGACGAAGAAAATCTCTCTGTCGCGGTGCATCGCCTGCTGGCGATCCGGGAAGGACTGAATCTGGTTCATATTCTTTCGGATGCCTCCAGACGCGCGGAGGCGAGAAATCTGGCTATGGCGATCACCGGTCTGGCAGGTGTGACACCGCTTGTACTGGTTACGACGTTTTTTGTCATGTCTGTATGGGCGCTGGGAGAGGCCATCATGGATGTGCGGGGACTTCTGGCAGGGAAAAAGGTTCCGCTTTTTAAGACGGCGCAGGACTGGCAGCTGAGTATAGACGGGCTCCTTGAGATGGGAAGCAGGAAAGACGCGGCAGTCGGAGGCGGGGAACAGGGCCTTTCCTATCTTTCCTGGCTGAAGGTGCTTTTGTTTCTGGATGATATTGTACTGCAGGAATATCGCATGATGGATGTGATGCAGCTGAATATCGGTCAGGAACAGAAGAGCTTCCGGATGAGGAGAGGTGTGTATGAAGTCAGGCTGAAGGGAAGATTTTGTGGAAAACATGTTTTCTTTTCTCCGGGTTTTGTGGAAAATCTGCTGGGAGAAAACGATCACAAATATTTTTCGGAAGTGGCTGCGGAACGGGTTTATTAAAATGTAAAGGAGGTGGACAGGAATGCCTTTTTCCATGACAGGATTATCCATAATCATAAGTTTACCCCAAATCGTGACTCTCCAAGTACGAATCCCCAACAGAAATGCTGCAGTTGTCTGCAGAGGATGTCATGGCAGAAAGGCATTCCTGTCCATCTCAGCCAGTATGACACTGGAGGCGGCAATGGTGCTGACCCTTTTGATCTTCGCTTCGGTAAGCCTGATTCTGCCGATGAAAATCCTGAATACGGAGAGAAAGGTACAGGCAGCTCTGGAAGCAGTTGGAGAGGATTTCAGCCGGTATGCATATCTGAAAGATGTGATTGCCGGCGGGAAGGAATCTGCAGCAGCCGGTGCAGATGAATTTGCAAAGGCATTCTGCCGTCAGCTTGGAGCAGGAGTGGCAGAAGGATACGCACAGGCACGGGTGATGGAATATGTGGATACGGAAGCGGTGGAACGGATGACCATGGAGCGGTCCGAGATTCTGAAGGACGGAGAGCATTTTGATCTGATTCTGGATTATCAGATCCGAATGCCGTTTCCGGTGCTTGGCATGCCGGCGATCAGACGGACAGCCCGGTGCAGAAGGAGAGCATGGATCGGAAAAGTGGGAAAGGATGCAGATGGTGATGGAAGTTCCATAGCAAAGGACGAGTATGTCTATGTAGGAAAGGGAAGCACCCGGTATCACAGGAGCAGAAGCTGTCATTATCTGTCCAACCAGCTGACGGCAGTATCTGCTGATGCTATCGATGAGGCTCGGAATCAGAGCGGAGGCAGGTACCATGCCTGCTCGGTTTGCGTCACAGAAGGTGCAGCAGGAAGTACCGTTTATGTTATGCCACAGGGAAGCAGCTATCACAGTTCGAAGGTATGTATGGCGATAGTGGCTTATGTGCGGATGGTGAAATTATCAGAGGTGGAGCATCTGGGCGCATGTTCCTATTGCGGAAGATAAGAAATGGAGGTACCTATGGAGCGATGGGTGTTTGCCGGTTTTTTGATGACAGCAGCTGTACAGGACTGGAATAAAAAACAGGTTGAGGTCTGGGTATATCAGCTTTTCGGCGGTCTGGCGCTGATGACGGGATTTTGCCGGATTCTGGCCGGTACAGAACCGGGGTGGATGGAGATGGCAGGAAGCTTTTGTATTGGTTTATGTATGCTGGGGGCAGGTATGGTCAGCTGCGGCGGAATCGGAAGCGGGGACGGCTGCTTTTTCCTGGTCAGCAGTCTGCTTCTGAGGTTCCGGGAGAATCTGATGCTGCTTTGTTATGGGACGGTGCTCTGTGGAATCTATTGCCTTGGGTATATGGTATGGTGCAGATGGCATTCCGAGGGATATGCCGGAAAACGTATCGTGCCGTTTCTTCCCTTCCTTGTGCCGCCGGGGATCTGGCTGTTGGTCTGCGGATGAGCGTGGTTTGAAGAGCGGTGTGGAGGTTGCTTATGGTGAAAAGAAATACAGGCCGGAAGAGATCCGGCAGGACATTACCGGCCGGATATACGGTGGAGGCAGCCGGGGTGATGGCGGTGGTGTTTTTTACAATCATGATTCTGGTCGGGCATGCCTTTCGTATTCATGCGGAAACAACGGAAGTGTTTTTGCTTCATGAGTCGGTGGAACGGATGCGTCATGCGATAGAATCGGCAGATGAAAAAGAAATTACGATGGATGCGCAGGGACGTGGCTGGTCCCTGACCATTTCGGCTCCGGTTTTCCGTCCGGAAAATACGCTGAGGGCCTGGAGTCTGGCGGAGGAGCGGAAATGAAAATCAGTTATCGTAGAGAAATCAAACACAATTATCTGATCATCGACCCGGAAGCTCTGATCTGGCGCAATTATGAATGTCGGATGCTGGCCGGAAACCAGATTGACGGAATTCTTCACTTTCAGCTGCGTCAGGTGGACGATGAAATACGATTTTATTATGAGATTACGTCGCGTCAGCCTTTGTGCCGGATGCTGGAAAAAAAGCAGATCCGGGAAGCGGAGATTCGTCATCTGATTCTTGGTATTTCCGGCATTCTGGACCGGATGGAACAGTATCTGCTGCGGGAAGGCTGCGTGCTTCTGGATCCGGAATACATTTATGTAGAGCCGGAGAGTTTTCGTGTCTGGCTGTGTCTGGTGCCTGGACTGGAGCGTGACTTCCCGGAGGATTACAGTAAACTGCTGGAATATCTTTTGGGAAAAGTAGATCATCAGGACAAGAACGCGGTAGTGCTTGCATACGGATTGTATCAGGAAACACGAAAAGAAAACTATGGAATGGATGACATTCTTCGCCTTTTGTGGCCGGAAGAAGAGAAAACGCAGGAGCGTGAGAAATGTACGGAAGAACGGTCTGTGATCTCGGTGAAGGCGGAAGCGTCTTCTGAAAAAGCAGAACCGGAACAGGGACAAGTCAGAAAACCTGACAGAAACCGAAAAAAACAGGACGACAGGGGCGAACGAAGAAACGGGGAAAAGGAAGGAGCATTTGCAAAATTCAGGCGTTGGCTGAAACACGATGACCGGAAGAAAACAGTGAAATCAGACTATGATTACCGAAATGAGACTCTGTGGGAGGAAATTTTTCAGGAGGAATGGGAAACGGTAAAGTATGAGAAACCACCGGAAGAGCCGATGAAAAGCCAGAATACGACGCTGCTGGCAGATTTTTCAAAGGAGGCAACGGTGGGGACAAGAAGGCTCTGTGCACTGGAACCGGCGCAGGAGGATATTGTGATTGCGTATTTTCCCTTTATTATAGGAAAACAGGAGCATCTGGCGGATTTTATACTGGAGAAGGATACGGTCAGCCGACTGCATGTGAAAATAGATCAGACAGAAAACGGGTGGAGTATTCAGGATCTGAATTCCACAAACGGAACCATGGTGAGAGGAGAGATGCTGGAGAATAACGAAGCGGTGGAGCTTCGCATTGGCGATGAGATCAGAATTGCAGAATTTCCGTATCGGTTTGAATAAGTTTTTGTTTGTGACAAAACGGCTTAACAAACAGACAATATTATGCTAAGATACTTTCAACAAGTCATTCCGAACACAATTGTGCGAATAGGAGAGCAGTCGAATGGAATATTACGGAAGAAAATGGGCCTGGGTTAATGGCGGCCTGATTATTCTGAATATATTGTATTTCCTGTATCTGGAAATAGCCGGATCCAGCGAGGATACTTTATTCATGCTGCATCATGGAGCAATGTACGCTCCGCTGGTGCTGCAGGGAGGGGAATACTATCGTCTGCTCACGTCCGTTTTCATGCATTTCGGAATCAGCCATATTGCCAATAACATGCTGGTATTGTTTGTGTTGGGGGATAATATGGAACGGGCACTGGGAAGTGTCAAATATCTGATTTTCTATCTGCTGTGCGGAGTCGGAGCGAATGTAGTTTCCATGGCGGTCGGGATTCATGACCCCATGCCTGCTGTGGGAGCCGGAGCGTCCGGAGCTATTTTCGGAGTGATTGGTGGACTTCTGTATGCGGTAACGGTAAATCGGGGCAGACTGGAGGATTTAAGTACCAGGCAGCTGGTTATGATCATTCTGTTTTCCTTATATTTTGGATTTACCAGTACAGGCGTGGATAATGTGGCACATGTGGCAGGGCTGGTGATCGGTATAATTCTTGCCGCGATTCTGTACCGCAGGCCAAAGCCGGTGCAGGAGTTCTGGAATCAATATTACGAGAGGTGAGGTGTCTGTATTATGAAAGACGGTAATTGTATTTTTTGTAAAATTGCGAATGGGGAGATCCCTTCAGCGACTGTTTATGAGGACGACGATTTCAGAGTGATTCTGGATCTGGGACCTGCATCCAGGGGGCATGCGCTGATTTTGCCGAAGAATCATTTTAAAGATATCTGTGAGGCTGATGAAGTGACTGCCGGAAAGCTCTTCCCGCTGGCAGCGAAGATTGGAGCGGCAATGAAGAAGGGGCTTGGAGCTGACGGTTTCAATGTTGTTCAGAATAACGGAAGCTGCGCAGGACAGACGGTATTTCACCTGCATGTACATGTGATTCCGCGTTATGAAGGCGGTCCGGTCATGGTATCCTGGGATCCGGGCAAAGCAGAATCAGAAGAACTGGCGAAAACTGCAGATGCAATAAAGGCAGCTTTATAGTTCACCAGTTTTGACAGGAGGAAACATGAATTCGGACCACGAATTGTTTCGCTCCATATACGTACAATACAGACCGCTGCTGAGAACAGCCGCCAGAAGAAAAGGCATTCCATACGATGAACTGGATGATATCGTTCAAGAGACATTTGTAAGTTACTATAGTCGTTATCCGCTGGACTGGAGTGAATGTCAGATTCGGGGGATGCTGATGAAAATTTTGAAATGTCGCTGCATCGATTATCTGCGAAAGCAAAGCCGTATTGCTCTGACCTATCTGGATCCGGTTCATATTGAAGACGGAGATATGGACACAGAGAAAATAGAAGAGAAAGATACTCTTGATGTGGTGCTGGAAGAACAGAAACATCAGAAAATCGTGGATGTGCTGAGCGGCATGAAGCCGGATTGGTTAGAAGTATTTATCAAACTTACGATAGAAGGACGATCAGTGGTGGAGGTGAGCAGGGAGCTTGGCATTACAGAATCAACCTGTCGGGCCCGCCTTTCGAGAGCTCATCGATATCTGCGCAAGCAGTTGAGCGGATATCAGCCTAAGGTCATGAAACGCGATGAGAAGAACAAAGAGCCGAAAGTTCCGGAAGAATTACCTCCGGAAAGCTCTTCTTCTGAAGCTGTGCCTTCGGGAGAGCTATTGCATGGCACTGCCCCTCCGATGATCACATCTCCGGAAACTGTGTCTCCGGAGATGTCGGAATGGAAAAAAGAAGTCAGGCAGGAAACCCAGGGGACCCGATCCATCGGAAC
>JALFHZ010000215.1 GCA_022776445.1 Lachnospiraceae bacterium | reverse complement strand
GCAATAGATCTGAGAAAATGAAATCGGTTCTGTGAGATTACTTACAGAAGCGGGGTTCGCAGAAGTGGCGGAATTGGCAGACGCGCACGGTTCAGGTCCGTGTGGTAGCAATACCTTGTGGGTTCGACTCCCATCTTCTGCATGAGGCAAGGACAGGTTCCTTGCCTTTTTGGATTTGCGAAATATTTTCAGGTATTTTTTCATCTTGACTTTTTTGCAGGAACCGACTATTATTATTCGTATATATGCAAAGGCAGAGAAGAAGAGGAGTACCTCGTATCACCTGACAGAGAGGATCGTTCGGCGGCTGTGAGACGGTCTCAGGGAAAGCGACGGGAAGGTCGCTTCGGAGCCGGGATTCTGAATATCCGATTGGTAGACTGAAGTAGGAGTCCACGTTTCATCCGCGTTAAGGATGTCGAGAGATATTGCTGACTGGATTCAGTGATATAAGTGAAGGTGGTACCGCGGAGATTGTTCGCCCTTTATGCAGAGCTTCTGTATAAAGGGCTTTTTGTTTCAGAGAATCACATTGCGGCGGGGCTGCCGGATTTTGAAACCATATAAATATGAACAGAGGAGACAAGACGATGAAAGAGTTAGAGAAAACTTATAATCCTTCCGCCATTGAAGAAAAGCTGTATCAGAAATGGCTGGACAACAAGTACTTTCATGCTGACGCAGAGCGCGGAAGAAGAGAAGGCAAGAAACCGTTTACGATTGTGATGCCGCCGCCGAACATCACCGGTCAGCTGCACATGGGTCATGCGCTGGACAATACCATGCAGGATATTCTGACCCGTTACAAACGGATGCAGGGCTATGAGGCACTCTGGCAGCCTGGCACGGATCACGCAGCGATCGCGACCGAAGTAAAGGTTATTGACAAGCTGAGAAGCGAAGGCATCGACAAACATGATCTGGGACGTGACGGCTTTCTGGAAGCATGCTGGGACTGGAAGAAGGAGTATGGTACCCGCATCATCAATCAGCTTCATAAGCTTGGTTCTTCCGCAGACTGGGACAGAGAGCGTTTTACGATGGATGCAGGATGTTCCGATGCGGTACTGGAAGTATTTATCAAGCTGTATGAAAAAGGATATATTTATAAAGGTTCCCGCATCATCAACTGGTGCCCGGTCTGCCAGACCTCTATTTCCGATGCCGAGGTAGAGCATCAGGAGCAGGATGGTTTTTTCTGGCATATCAATTATCCGATTGTCGGAGAAGAGGGCAGATTTGTTGAGATTGCAACGACCCGTCCGGAAACTCTGCTGGGTGATACGGCAGTAGCAGTTAATCCGGAGGATGAACGTTATAAGGATCTGGTTGGCAAGATGCTGCAGCTGCCACTTACCGATCGCCAGATTCCGGTGATTGCGGATGAGTATGTGGATAAGGAATTCGGTACCGGCTGCGTGAAGATTACCCCGGCTCATGACCCGAACGACTTTGAGGTGGGAAGACGCCACAACCTGCCGGAACTGTGCATCATGCATGACGATGCGACCATTGACTGTCCAGGCAGCAAATACGACGGAATGGATCGCTACGAAGCACGTAAGGCGATGGTGAAGGATCTGGAAGATCTGGGACTGCTGGTGAAGGTGGTTCCGCATTCTCATAATGTAGGTACTCATGACCGATGCAAGACTACCGTTGAGCCGATGGTAAAGCAGCAGTGGTTTGTACGTATGGAGGAGATGGCAAAACCGGCGATCGAAGCGTTGAAGAGCGGCGAACTGAAGTTTGTTCCGGAAAGCTTCGGCAAGACGTATCTGCACTGGCTGGAAGGCATCCGTGACTGGTGTATTTCCCGTCAGCTGTGGTGGGGACACCGGATTCCGGCTTACTACTGCCAGGAGTGCGGTGAGATTGTGGTAGCAAAATCCATGCCGGAGAAATGTCCGAAGTGCGGATGTACTCACTTCAAGCAGGATGAGGATACGCTGGATACCTGGTTCTCTTCCGCACTGTGGCCGTTCTCGACGCTGGGCTGGCCGGAGCAGACAAAGGAACTGGAGTATTTCTATCCGACGGATGTGCTGGTAACCGGTTATGATATCATCTTCTTCTGGGTAATCCGTATGGTATTCTCTGGTATCGAGCAGACCGGTAAGTGTCCGTTCCATACGGTTCTGATTCATGGTCTGGTACGCGACAGCCAGGGCAGAAAGATGAGTAAATCACTTGGCAACGGCATTGATCCGCTGGAAGTGATTGACAAGTACGGCGCAGATGCACTGCGTATGACGCTGATCACCGGCAACGCACCGG
>JALFHZ010000212.1 GCA_022776445.1 Lachnospiraceae bacterium | reverse complement strand
AGATGAAGGTTTGGATTGCGGACAGCTGTGTTGTGGAGAAAGAATGATTTCTTTCGGACTGAGTGCGGAAATAAAAAAGAACGAGAGGATAGTCGAAAAATATCCCCTCGCTTTTGGCAGATATCAGATACCATTACTGGCAGGTGTAGACATTGATTGCTTCATCCAGGGCTTTCTGGGAAAGTTCCTGACCGATACCAGGACGATCCGGTACATCGTAATAACCATTGACCGGTTTGATATCGGCGTACATTCCGAGATCGCACATATCTTTCTTGATTGCACCCTCATGGACTTCATGAATCAGGAAATTCGGAATAACAGCTTCAACCTGAAGGCTTGCAGCAGTAGCAATCGGACCACCGCAGATATGAAGCTGAACAGCTGCATCGTAAATGTTAGCCATATCGCAGATCTTCTTGGTTTCTGAGATACCTCCGCAAAGAGTAAGATCCGGCTGGATAACCTGAAGCACATGTTTCTCAAGGAACTCACGGAAGCCCCAGCGTGTATAAATGCGTTCGCCGCTTGCCAGAGCAATGTGCGGGAGTGCTTTATGGATCTCCAGCATATTGTCCACATTCAGCGGATTGCATGGTTCTTCATAATAGTAGATATTCAGCGGTTCCAGACGCTGACCTAACTGGATACCCGTGTTGGCATCCGGATAGGAGTGGGTTTCAATAATGATATCCAGATCCTTACCGCCTTCTTTACGCATTGCTTCCGTACGTTTGTAGCAGGTCTCCAGCATCCGCTCGCTCAGTTTACCACGCATTTTCCAATTGGAGTTCAATGCTTCACGTGCCCATTTTCCCTCATTGGTTACTCCCATCGGATCCACTTTGATTGCATCATAGCCGTCATTTAAAGCATCTCTGGTTGCTTTTGCATAGTCATCTGGATCAGTCAGGAACAGATGCTCCGGCCCCCAGCCGAATTGAAGCTGGCTTGCATAAGCACGGATCCGGTTATTGGTTTTGCCGCCCAGAAGCTTATATACCGGAACACCATAGGCTTTACCCATAATGTCCCAAAGTGCAGTATCAATGGCACTCATACCGGCATTGATGACAGTACCGCCTCCCATGCCCCAGAAGGTAGAACGGAAAATGGTTTCCCAGATCAGTTCCGGTTTCAGCGGGTCCATACCGACAATGATCTCGCCAAAATCACGGGCGATACCGACACCTGCGTGATGTGCCTTACCATAAGACAACCCTACCTCTCCATATCCATAGATATCTTTACAATCAGTATTGATACGGACACAGATCACTTTTCCCATGACATTTGGTTTACATTCGATAACGTTTACACTCGTAATTTTCATTTCGTCTACACACTCCTTATATCTTTTAACAGGGAAGACAGGAGCTGTGTTAACAAACTTGCTATGTTGTTATACAAGCATACTACCAAACAAATTGGAAACTGTCAATAAAAAACTAAAATTATTTTTCAGAATCCCGATATTCGGAATAATAGCGATAAGAACGTTCCAGAGATTCGAACTGTGCTTTAATGAAACTGTCGATATCTTTGGCGCGCAGGCTTTCCATGATTTCCCGATGGTGACCCAACACAAGGGAAAAATCAGATGCTTTTTCGACAGAATGCTCTACATTCTGTCGTGTGATATCGTCAATGATGAATTCCAGTGCATCGTAAATGATATAGAGGGGATCGTTTTTGCAGAGACTGCATATAGTACGGTGAAATTGAGCATCTGCTTCGTGAAAAGCTTCCATATCATCTGCCTCTGCCGAAGTCTCCATCTGATGAAACAGATGTTCCAACTGGTTGAGAATCTCAGCATCGAATCCTTTGAAAAGTGCAAGACGAAGGCTGGCAATCTGAAGAACGCATCGCAGCTCGTTGATTTCTACGGGATGTTTTCCGAGAAGATTCATTTGGTATAGTTCACCGAAGTAGGAGCGCAAATCGAAATTGCGGACAAAGGTTCCTTCCCCGATTCTGGTTTCCGTCAGACCGATTGCATTGCAGCGCTGGATCGCGTTACGTAGGGACATACGGCTGACACCGAGTATTTCGGATAATTCTGTTTCAGAGGGAAGCTTATCTCCGGCTTTCCAGTTGCCTTTGATGATTTCGTTTTGAATATAGCTGGCAATCTGATCCGTTAGATTGGTTCTTATGAGTTTTTTCATTTTGGACTCCTGTTCGAATAGTAATAATATAATAACTATAGGCTGATTGTATAACAAGTATAGTACACTTAAAATTGAAAAACAAGGTTATTTTTCACGTCAAACAGGTGAGAGAAGAAAATATGGTAATAAAATCGGTCAAAATGTATAAAATTATTAAAATAATAAAAAGATACTTGACAAAAAAATACAAATATGATTATATACTTGTATAACAGGAAGACAGGAAATATAGCAATTAACATTATACTGTAAAGAAAAGAGAGGAATCATGTTATGAAAAGAAGAGGAATGGCAGCAGTTTTATCGGCAGCGCTTGTTATGTCATTGACAGCATGTGGAGAAAACAGCAGTTCAGGAAATAGTGCGGCACCGGCAGCTCCGGCAAAAAGTGAGACTCAGGCGGCTGCGGGCGGAACTCAGGCAGCAGTAAGTGATGATAAGCCGGTAACTCTGAGAATGGCTTCTGTAGTAAGCACCAACGAGCTGGAAGGCCGCAGCACCGGTATGGCGGCCGGATTGATGACCTGGATTGATACAGTAGAAGCAGAATCCGGCGGTTCCATCAAGGTAGAGCTTTTCCCGGATGGACAGCTTGGCTCCGGTACAGATGCTATTGTAAACGGTATCCAGACAGGCGCATTTGAGGTGGCACATTTCACGACTGGTAACTGGTCTGAGTATTCTAATGCTTTTGCAGAACTGAACGTGCCGTATCTGTACTCCAACTACGATGAGGTGCATTCTGTTCTGGAAGGAGAGATTGGTACCGCTATGAAAGCGAAGCTGGAGCAGGATGTACAGGGAATCAAGCCGCTGGCATACATCTCGATCGGTTTTCGTAATGTGACGGCTTCCAAGCCGATCGAATCCGTGGATGATATGAAGGGTCTGAAGATCCGTACCATGAATGATAAGCTACAGATTGCAGCTATGGAGGCAATGGGATGCGCGGTTACATCAGTGCCGATCAGTGAACTGTACAGCGCACTGCAGACAAAGATGGTAGATGCTCAGGAGAACCCGTTGTCCACGATTTATTCTCAGAAGTTCTATGAAGTAAACCCGTATTGCTGCTTGACCCGTCATTCCTATACTTCAACATTTGTATTCATGAATGCAGATAAGTACAACAGTCTGTCTGACAATCAGAAGGCTGCGATTGAAAAGGCAAATGCAGCAGCGACGGCTGCGTCCAAGACTGCTGCTGAGTCAGCAGAAGCTGATTATGCGAAAAAGCTGACAGAAGCAGGCATGACCATCTATGAGCCGACCGAGGAACAGGTGGCTGCATTTAAAGAAAAAGCCAGCGCCTGCTGGGATCAGGCGAAGGAGATCATGGGCGCGGAGCGTTATGATGCTTTGATGAAAGCTCTGAATGTACAGTAAAGCAATGTTTATCTGACGGTAATAGTGAGGACCGGGCGGGGTTACCGGCCGGTTTTCGCTATTTATGTGGGTGGAAAGGAAATAAACAATGGAAAAGAATGGTTTTGACTGGAAAAAATTCATTGTCAATATCGACCAGTACATTAGTGCTGTGTTATTTATTGTGATCATGTGCCTGCTATTTTTGCAGGTTGTAACGCGTTATGTATTTAAGCATTCGTTTACTTGGACGGAGGAACTGTCGGTGCTGCTGTTTGTCTGGATGACCTATATGGGTGTCTCCAGTGCAGTAACGTATCGGAAGAACCTGCGTATTGACGCTCTTCTGGATGTAGTTCCCTTCAAAGTGAAGAAGGGAATGTTGATTGCAAGTGATATTGTGTTTATTATTTTTAATATTTATCTGATCTTTCCGTTTGTTGAATTGATTGGAAGCATTGGTGCTTCACGTACCCCGATATTGGGAATTCCGAAGGCAATTACCTATTGGCTGATTCCGGTCATCCTTGTCATTACCAACGTAAAGATTATATATGATATCTACAGACTCTGGCATGAAGATGAAAAACGTCTGGGTGCATCAAAGCCATCGATTGATCTGGAAGCCATGGAGCAGGAGTATCATGACCGTATGGCAAAGAAAATGAAGAAGGAGGCTAAGTAAGAATGGATCTGTTGATTTTATTTGGTGTAATGGTGATTTTCTTTGCAATGGGAGTGCCGATCGGTATTTGCCTGATCTTCCCCTGTTTTCTAATGCTGCTGGTTAATCCGGTGACATCTGCGTCCTTTCTCGCACAGAGCTTTTATACCGGTGTGGCATCTTCTTCGATGATTGCTCTTCCGTTTTTTATGATCTGTGGAAATATCATGGACAAGGGCGGCATCTCCAAACGTCTGGTAGCAGCAGCTAACAACTGTATCGGTGGTGTGACCGGATCCCTGGGAATGGTTACGATTTTGGCGTGCATGTTTTTTGGAGCAGTATCTGGTTCCGCGGTGGCAACGGTAGCGGCGATCGGTGCAATCATGCTGCCGGAGATGGTGCGTAATGGTTATGATAAGTATTATGCGACTGGTCTTTGTGCAGTGGCAGGAGGTCTCGGCATCATCGTTCCGCCCAGCTATCCAATGGTTATTTATGGAGTTACCAACAACGAGTCCATTGGTGATCTGTTTATCGCCGGAATCGTACCGGCCTGCCTAGTTGGCGGTCTGCTGATGCTGGTAAACTATATTTATTGTAAAAAGCATGGAATCAAGGGAGAAAACAAGTTCCACCTGATGACGGCTCTGAAGGGATTCTGGGATGCAAAGTGGGCTCTGCTGATGCCGGCTATTATTCTGGGCGGTATTTATTCCGGTATTTTTACCGCGACCGAGGCAGCTGTGGTTGCTACGGTTTATGGAATCCTGATCGGATGTTTTGTATATAAAGAAGTTACCTTTGCAGATCTGTGGAGAGAGTTTAAAGCAACAGCTACATTCTCCGGCGGTATGATGTGGACGGTGGCGCCGGCAACGGCAATCGGCCTGATCTTTACATATCTTGGCGTAAACAAGGCGATTGCGAGTTTCTTCCTGGGTATTTCTTCTAATGTATATGTGGTTATGTTCCTGGTGGTATGCGTGCTGTTTTTCATTGGTATGTTTATGCAGACGACACCGGCGATTGTCATTTTCAGCCCGGTATTGCTGAATGTGGCGAAGGCAGTCGGAGTGAGCTCTCTGCAGTTCGGTGTTGTAATGACGTTGGCTCTGGCACTTGGTTTCTGTACTCCGCCGGTATGTGCGAATGTGTTTGTTGCGCAGAGTATGACGGGATTGCCGATGGACAAGATTGTAAAGCCTGCGATTCCGTTTATCAGTGTATTGATTCTGGCGCTTTTGATGGTTTCCTTTATTCCTGGTCTGTCTACAGGTCTGCTGGCGGTTCTGGGCGGAGTGTAATGGAGGTATGAATGGGATCTGTCAATGATCTTTTGCAAGAGACAGCGTTGCCGTCCGGTGTTTGGGTAGAGCAGCATTTTCCGGGGGATAGACTGGAACATGCTCCTTCCGCATTGAAAGAAAAATTCCTGGCTTCTGATATACGATCGCTCATCCATCCCGGCATGCGGATTGCAGTTACGGCAGGAAGCCGGGGACTCAGCGATTATGCTCCAATTTTGAGAGGATTGGTGCAACTTCTTCTGGAATGCGGAGCAAAGCCGTTTATTATTCCGGCTATGGGAAGTCACGGGGAAGCGACAGCCGAAGGTCAGAGAAAATTATTAGAGGGATATGGAATCACCGAGGAAACGATGGGGATTCCGATTCTGAGCAGTATGGAAGTTGTCCAGGCAGGCGTTACTGAAACCAATGAACCGGTCTGGATTGACCGCAATGCCTGGGAAGCAGATGGGATTGTTTTGTTTAACCGGATCAAGCCGCATACGGGCTTTCGCGGTGAGTATGAAAGCGGGTTGATCAAAATGGCTGCGATTGGTCTTGGAAAACAAAAGGGTGCCGAAACGGTTCATTCCGGCGGTCCGGCAAAGATGTCCGAGCGTGTTCGAATGTTTGGAATTCGGGCTATTCAATTGTCGAAAGTACTGTTTGGAGTAGCCACAATTGAGAATGCCTATGATCAGGTCTGCGATATCGGAGTGTGGAACGTTCCGGAAATTCTGGAGCAGGAGCCTTTGTTCCTGAAAAGGGCGAAGAGCATGATGCCGAGGATTTTTTTCGAACATCTGGATGTGCTTGTTGTGGATCGGATTGGAAAAAATATCAGTGGTCCCGGCATGGATCCGAATATTACGCACACCTATTTACCCGGAGCTCTGATTGATCCGGAACTCCGCGCCAAACGTGCAGAGCGGGTGGTGGTGCTGGATCTGACTGAAGAAAGCCATGGAGCGGCTATGGGAATTGGCATGGCAGATGTAACGACACAGCGGTTTTTCCGGAAAATGGATCGTGATGCGACTTATCCAAACTGTCTGACAGGCGGTGTGACGGTATCAGCCAAAATACCGATGTTTTTTGACAATGATCGTCTGGCAATTCAGGCTGCGGTTAAGACATTAACGGGACCAGAGAAACATGGGATTCGTATGGTTCGGATTCAGGACACGCTGCATCTTGGAAAAATCTGGATTTCGGAGGCGCTTAGAGAAGAAGCTGAGACACATCCTGATGTAACGATTCTTTCCAATGTGGAACCAGTGGCTTTTCAGGCGGATGGGAACCTGTTTGTATGAAATTTTTGTGAGGAAAAAGACATGTTAAGTGAAAAACAAAAAGAACTTTTGAAGAAACTGAATCTCCAGTATCCGTGTGTGGCAATTAAATTCCGTTTTGAAAAACCGGATGTGCCGCATTATGAAGGAGAGAGCGTGGCATACTGCCAGTATGTAAAATATACGCAGGATACAGGAAAACATTTTTATATTACGGTGGATGATGATCAGTGTTATGGAAAAATGGCATTGGGCATGATTGATAAGCCGCCGGTAACCGCCAGCGGTCAGGCTGGCTATGATTTCGGCTGTTATAAGTCCCCGATCGGATGTCAGCAGCTTTACCAGAAACTGCCGGTTTTGGTTCCGCATACAGTCAATTATGTGGAATTCTGCCCTGCCACGGATTGTGATTTCGACCCGGATCTTCTGTTTTTTGTAGCAGACATTTCGGAAGCGGATATTATCATGCGTGCGACAAGCTATATTTCCGGTGATCTGTGGGAGTCCAAGTCTTCGCCGGTGATCAGCTGTGCCTGGATGTATGCATATCCGGTTATCACTGGAAAAGTTAATCATATTACAACCGGTTTTTATCATGGCTTGAAACGTCGGAAGACATATCCTGCCGGTTTGCGGATGATTTCCATTCCATATCAGAAAATGCCGGAATTTTTCACGGCTCTGGAAGAAATGGACTGGACTTTGATTGCTTTTCGTGAGGATGAGGAAAGTAAGGCAGAGCTGAAGCGCAGGATGGATCACTGGCAGGAGATGGCAAGAGAATCTGGAAGTACGGTGGATCTGAAGTAAATCGTCTGTTTTGCATGTGAATACAGGATCAACATGAATGGAGAGGTGTCGTGAAAATAATGTTTAGCATTCAGACATTATTGTTACGACACCTTTTTCAGGAAGGACAGACATCTTCTCATTGACACAAAAAGTTCGCATGCTATAAAATAGTATGATATCAGGATTGCGGGAGCATGAAATGTGAAGCAATCCATGGATTATAGTATGGACAAATGATGGGTTGGAAGGGGAAAGGGTCACATGATGGAGAAAAAATTTCTGGAATCACATCGGCTTTCCAGGTCGGAATACACAGAACTGCTCCGGAAATGGGAAGACAGGGAGACCGCGGAGCTTCTAAGAAACGAGGCAGTCAGACTGAGAAAGCAGTATTATGGCACCAAGGTATTTACGCGAGGACTGATTGAGTTTACAAATTTCTGTAAAAATAACTGCTATTATTGCGGAATTCGGAGCGGGAACCGCAATGCGCAGCGCTATCGACTGACAGAGGAGGAAATTCTGGAATGCTGCCGGAATGGTTATGCGCTGGGATACCGGACTTTTGTTCTTCAGGGCGGAGAGGAAAAGATCTAAAATAGAATGGATACTGGAGGAAAAAGGAGGTTGACAAAGGGGAAAACAGGTCCTATACTGTACCGTATAAACACACCAAATAAGTAGGTTTATACGGAGGAAAACGGGCATGAAAAATCCGCTGCGCTATCAGATGTCGGAGTATGACTGTGGTCCGACATCCATGCTGAATGCGATCAGTTATCTGTTTGAACGGGAGGAGATTCCGCCGGAGGTTATCCGCAATATCATGTTGTATTGTCTGGACTGCTATAATGCAGAAGGAGTGCCTGGAAAGTGCGGAACTTCTACGGCTGCGATGATGTTTTTGAGCAACTGGCTGTGCGGGTTCGGAAAGATCGGGAGGCTGGAGGTTTCCAGTCAGTATCTGTCAGGGAAAAATGTCTATCTGGGACAGGAAAGCCGGATCAATGATGCGCTGCGCCGCGGCGGAGCTGCAGTGGTGCGTCTGTATTATGATGTGGAGCACTATGTCCTGCTGACTGGTGTGCAGGGGGACCGGATTCTGATGTTTGATCCGTATTACTGGGAGGAGCCTTTTGAACAGCCGGACATTCTCATGGTATCGGATCATCCGTGCACGTATAACCGGGTGGTACCGATGCATTATTTTAACCGGGAATCCAGGGAAATCTATGCCTTGGGACCCTATGAGGGCCGGGAAGCGGTATTGCTGTTCAACAACAGGACAAAGCTGACGGAAGAAACGACGATTGAGTATTTCATTTAAAAGTATAGACAGCATGGAAGGATTGATGAATATGAACGAAAGCAGTCTGGAAATTACATGGCAGGAGCTGAAAGCTCTGCAGAAGGGCACGTATTGTCTGGTTGATATCCGCAATGCGGCATCGGCAGCTTACGGGATGATTCCTGGAGCCGTGCATATTCCGGAAAACGAACTGGTGGATCGGCTGGGAGAACTGCCGGCAGATAGACCGGTGATTTTGTATTGCACAAAAGGCGTGTACAGCAGGGAGCTTGCGGAGACCCTACTGGAAAACGGGCTGGATGTGAGAAGCCTTACCGGAGGTTATACGGGGTGGCTTCTTTCTGCTATGCAGCAGGAGCAGGAAGAACAGCATGTGCAGAAGCAGCAGGAAGGGCAGCTCACCAGAGCACAGGAAGTGGAGAAAAGTATACAGAAGCGGTTTCACAAGGAACTGTTTTCCCCGTTTGCCCGTGCGGTGAAGGAGTATCAGCTGGTGCAGGCACATGACCGGATTGCGGTCTGCATCTCCGGCGGCAAGGACTCCATGCTGATGGCCAAGCTGTTTCAGGAATTGCAGCGCCATAATCAGGTGCCGTTTGAGCTGGTGTTTCTGGTGATGGATCCCGGCTACAGTGAGGCGAACCGGCAGGTGATCGAGCACAATGCCGCAATATTGGATATTCCGGTCACGATTTTTGAATCGGATATTTTTGAGGCGGTCTATGGTGTCGAAAAATCGCCCTGTTATCTCTGTGCGCGCATGCGGAGAGGTCATCTCTACAGCAAGGCAAGGGAGCTGGGCTGCAACAAGATTGCACTGGGGCATCACTATGATGATGTGATTGAAACCATTCTGATGGGGATGCTGTACGGAGGCCAGATTCAGACGATGATGCCCAAGCTGCACAGCACAAATTTTGAAGGGCTGGAATTGATTCGCCCTCTGTATCTGATTCGCGAGGATGATATTAAGCGTTGGAGGGATTACAATCATCTGCATTTTATTCAGTGTGCATGCCGCTTTACGGATACCTGTACGACCTGTCGCCCGGACGGCAGCGGCGTGTCCAAACGGATGGAGGTCAAGCAGCTGATTGCGGAGATGAAAAAGACCAACCCGTTTGTAGAAAGTAATATTTTCCGAAGTGTGGAAAATGTGAATCTGAATACCGTGATTGCATATAAGGCAGATGGTGTGAGACATCATTTTCTGGATGAATACTGAGTGTAACAGAATACGGTGTTTTTTTGGAAAATACCTATTGACAAATGCAGGAAGGGAATCTATAATACCTATAAACATATAAACGAAGTAGGAAATAAAGACTATAGAACTGGAGGAAATAATTATGAGCAAATTTTATACTTCTGCAGATCAGCTGATTGGAAAAACACCGCTTCTGGAACTGGTTCATATTGAGAAGAATGAAGGCTTGGAAGCACGTCTGTTTGGTAAACTGGAGTATTTTAATCCGGCAGGCTCCGTGAAGGACAGAATTGCAAAGGCGATGATTGACGATGCGGAGGAGAAGGGACTTCTGAAACCGGGCTCCGTTATCATCGAGCCGACATCCGGAAATACCGGTATTGGTCTGGCATCTGTAGCAGCAGCCAGAGGTTATCGGATTATCATTGTTATGCCGGAGACCATGAGTGTAGAGCGTCGCCAGCTGATGAAGGCTTATGGTGCGGAACTGGTATTGACTGAAGGTGCCAAAGGTATGAAGGGAGCCATTGCGAAGGCAGACGAACTGGCGAAGGAGATTCCGAACAGCTTCATTCCGGGGCAGTTTGTGAATCCGGCTAACCCGAAGGTACACAGAGCGACCACAGGTCCGGAGATCTGGGAAGATCTGGATGGTAAGGTTGATATCTTTGTAGCAGGTGTTGGTACCGGCGGAACGATCACCGGTGTTGGTGAATATCTGAAGTCACAGAATCCGGCTGTGAAGGTGGTCGCAGTTGAGCCTGCAGGTTCTCCGGTTCTGAGCAAAGGCACAACCGGTGCTCATAAGATTCAGGGAATCGGTGCGGGATTTGTACCGGAGGTTCTGAATACCGATGTATACGACGAGATCATCGCTGTGGAGAATGAAGATGCATTCGCTGCCGGACGCAAGATCGGCAAGTCCGAAGGTGTACTGGTAGGTATTTCTTCCGGTGCAGCTGTATGGGCAGCGATTCAGCTGGCAAAGCGTCCGGAGAACAAGGGCAAGACAATCGTCGTATTGCTGCCGGATACCGGAGATCGTTATCTCTCCACTCCATTGTTTGAAGCATAAAACAGAAACCGAACATTTTATTATATCCCCCACAAAGAGGAACATACCGTATGCCAGGTGCGGTATGTTCCTTTTTCAGCAGTCAGGATTCAGCCTTTGGCAGGTCCGGAACCAGAACCAGGTTGCTTCCGCCGAACTTGCTGGAATCAGCCAGAAAAATCTGATTGCGCTGATTGTCTTATGGCCACAGGTACGAAGAGCGACGAAAGAGTATTTTGAAAAGACTTCGTAAATGTAGTTTGATAAAACCCTTAACATAGTTTTTAAAACAACTTAATATTGCATTAAGAACGTTTGAAAAACCTAAGGAAAGGAAAGCTTCTCTATGACCCCGATTATTCTTGTGGCAGAAACCGGTTCGGACATTACCCCGGAACTGGCATCCCGGTATGGTATTTACATTGTGCCTATGCACGTATCTTTTGACAATGAGACTTTTGATGACGGTACATTTCCTGCTGAACAGATCTGCAGTTATTACCGACAGACCGGAAAACTTCCGAAAACCAGCGGTTCCACTCCGGAAGATTTTGAAAAAGCATTTGATGAGATTCATGCGAAATACCCTGAGGCTCAGATTTTGTATCTTGCTTATTCGGCTGTGACGACCTGTTCTTATCAGAGCGCATTGATTGCAGCAGAAGACCGTGATTATGTGACTGCGATAGATACGAAACAGGTTTCTGTCGGACAGGCGGCAGTTGTTGTAGCCGCAGCCCGGGCGCTCCGGGAGAAACCACAGATGACACTGGAAGAGGCAATTGCCGGAGTGGAAGAGGCGATTGCTCATGCAAAGATGTGTTTCCTGCCGGACAATCTGGAATTTCTGCGTGCCGGAGGCCGCGTAAGCAATGTGGCTTACCTGGGAAGCCGTATTTTAAGTCTTCACCCGTGCATTGAGATTCTGGACGGCAAACTGATTGCAACCAGAAAGTATCGTGGAAAGATGGAGAAGGTGGCAGCGCAGCTTGTTTATGATTATGCAGAGAAATATAAGCTGAAGAAAGATTGCCTGTGGCTGGTATATACCGCTGGACTGCAGGAAGAGGTGCGCCGAAGTGTGGAACGCGCGGCAACGGAATGCGGGTTTGAAAAGCTTCAGTGGATTCAGGCAGGAGGTGTGATTACCACGCACGGAGGACCTGCGGCATTTGGGCTTGCAGGGATGTCGCAGGAAGACTGAGTTCAGTTTGAAAAAAGTGTTGATCGGGTGATGATCCGGTCACATTTCCCCTGTTTTTTCGTTTAATCTTTATGAACCGCTTGTGTCGAAACCTGCGATTTCATGCGATGTGTTTTCGTGGAAACTGCCAAATAAAGCGGTTATAATACTTTTTACAACAAGGAAAAACAGGAGGGATGAAAAGAAATGTCAGAAGTAGGTGTAGTGATTGCGGAAGATAACCGTCAGATGATGAATCTGTTAAATACAATGCTGGAAGAAGAGCGGGGATTTCGTGTTGTTGGGAAAGCGGAAAATGGCGAAGAAGCGTACAACACGATTATAGAGACGAAACCGGATCTGGTTTTGATGGATGTGATTATGCCGAAGATGGATGGAATTTCGGTCATGGAGCGCATCCGGAGTGAGCATGCGGGAGAAAAGATTCCTCCGTTTATCATGATTACGGCGGCAGGAAGCGATCAGGTGGCTTCCGATGCTTTTCAGCGGGGAGCAAGTTACTACATCATGAAGCCGTTTGACAAAACGGTTGTTATGGATAAGATACGAAGAGTGATGCGAGGAGTCGCGAAGCTGTCCGGTAAAGATGGAATGAAGATGATCGCGCCTTATGTAAATAAGGAAGAATATATGGAACAGAATCTGGAAAATGACGTGACGCACATGCTGCATGAAATCGGAATCCCAGCCCATATTAAGGGATATCAGTATCTTCGGGATGCAATTGCCATTTCCGTACAGGAAGATGATTCCCTGGTATCGGTGACCAAGATCCTGTATCCAACCATTGCCAAGCAGCACAATACGACCTCCAGCCGGGTGGAACGGGCGATCCGCCATGCAATTGAAGTCGCGTGGGAACGCGGGCGGCTGGACACCATTTATGAGTTATTCGGCTATACGGTGAGTACGGGAAAGGGAAAACCGACGAATTCCGAGTTCATTGCCCTGGTTGCAGACAAAATTCGTCTGGATTATAAAAATATCTGACAGGATTTGCAGATTTTACTTCCTAAATTGCCTCAAATATTGTATACTGATAGTTAAGAGATTCTGCTTGGGGGCAGAAGACGATAGAGGAGGGTATTTGTAATGAAGAAGATTCTGTTTGTTGCATCTGAGGCCGTTCCGTTTATTAAGACCGGAGGTCTGGCAGATGTGGTGGGGTCCCTGCCGAAGTGCTTCGACAAAGAGTATTTTGATGTCCGCGTGATGATTCCGAAGTATCTGTGTATCAAGGAGTCCTGGCGCAGTCAGATGCAGTACATCGGGCATTTCTATATGGATTATCTGGGAGAGAGTCGTTACGTTGGTATCCTTCAGTATGTGTATGAGGGAATTACGTACTACTTCATTGATAATGAGGCGTATTTCAAGGGCGCAAAGCCTTATGGGGACTGGTTCTTTGATCTGGAGAAGTTTTCTTTCTTCTGTAATGCGGCGCTTTCCGCACTTCCGGTGATCGGATTCCAGCCGGATGTGGTACACTGTCATGACTGGCAGACCGGCCTGATTCCGGTTTATTTAAAAGACCGGTTCCATGGAGGGGAGTTTTTTGCCAACATGAAGTCGGTTATGACCATTCACAACCTGAAGTTCCAGGGTGTGTGGGATGTGAAGACGATTCAGAGATTCTCCATGCTGCCGGATTACTATTTTACTTCGGATAAGCTGGAGGCATACAAGGACGGCAATATGCTGAAGGGCGGTATTGTATTTGCGGATGCGATCACGACTGTCAGCCAGACCTATGCGGAAGAGATCAAGACACCGTTCTACGGCGAGGGACTGGATGGCCTGATGCGTGCCCGCAGCAACAGCCTTCGCGGTATTGTCAATGGTATTGACTACGATGATTTCAATCCGGATACGGACACCAAGATTGCGCAGACGTACAATGCGAGAAATTTCCGCAAGGAGAAGTGCAAGAACAAGCGTGCGCTTCAGGAACAGCTGGGACTTCCGGTAGATGACAGAAAGTTCATGGTTGGTATCGTATCCCGACTGACGGATCAGAAGGGTCTGGATCTGATTCAGGCAGTGATGGATGAGTTGTGCAGCGATGACATGCAGCTGGTGGTTCTGGGCACCGGTGACGAGAAGTATGAGAACATGTTCCGTCATTACGACTGGAAGTATCATGACAGGGTATCTGCGCAGATTTACTATTCTGATGAGCTGTCTCACAGGATCTATGCCGGATGTGATGCATTTCTGATGCCGTCTCTGTTTGAGCCGTGTGGTCTGAGCCAGCTGATGGCGCTTCGCTATGGTACGGTTCCGATGGTGCGCGAGACCGGCGGCCTGAAGGATACGGTAGAGCCGTACAATGAGTTTGAAGGAACCGGAACCGGATTCTCCTTCAGAAATTACAATGCACACGAGATGCTGGATACCGTGCGCTATGCGAAATATGTATACTATGAGAAAAAGCGCGAGTGGAACAAGATCATCGACCGTGCGATGGCGAAAGACTTCTCCTGGAACACTTCTGCGAAGAAGTATCAGGAGCTGTACGATTGGCTGATCGGATATTAATTGCTGCTTGGAAAGAGTTGGAATATGACATTCTGGGAAAAAATATTCAGTAATGAGCTGCTGATTAGTGCTGTTGTC
>JALFHZ010000190.1 GCA_022776445.1 Lachnospiraceae bacterium | reverse complement strand
CGTATTCTATCTGGCTGATGAGCAGAAGGAAATCTATCGCTGCTTATACTGTGAGGAGAAATACGGCAAATAAACATTTTCTGAATACTGCAGCCGCCGTGCAGACTTATGTCCGTCACGGCGGCTGTATTTTATTGCTTTGTTTTACGGCAAAAACCGCAGAAGCTCTTCCACCTGCTTTGCAAGGAAGTCTGCACCGGCGCTCTCCAGTTCTTCCCGGTCCCCATATCCGTACAGAACACCGATCACTTGTATTCCGTTCTCCTTTGCTCCCTGGACATCATTACGCCGGTCTCCGACCATGATCACTTCCGACCGGTCTTCCAGGCGATTGGACTCCAGCACATAACGGATCACATCTCCCTTATGCACACGCTTTTCATCCATGGTGGCTCCGCCGACAAAGGAGAAATATTTCCGTAGATCAAAGTGCTCCAGAATCCGCAGTGTATATAATTCCGGCTTGGAAGTAGCTACCATCAGAATATATCCCCTCCGTTTCAGTTCTTCCAGAAGCTGTGGAATTCCCGGATATACCCGGTTCTCAAGCAGCCCGGTTGTACTGAAATACTCACGGTACTTCTTCAGAGCCAGTTCGGCCTGTTCCTGATCAAAACCATAATACTTCTTCATACTCTCCAGAAGCGGCGGTCCCAGAAATGGACGCAGGCTGTTCCGGTCTTCCACTGCAATTCCAAAGCTTTTCAAGGCATAAAGGATGGAGTTGATGATCCCTTCCTGCGAATCCGTCAGGGTCCCATCCAGATCAAATAATACGTATTTTACCATCTCACTTCTCCTACTCTTTCCAACTTTTGATTCCGGTATCATTCATCATATCATATGGAACTCATTCCTGCAATTCATCCGTGACTTTCCGGGTGACCGCATCCCGCATCTGTGATATAATCAGGTATGAACCATTTTGAAAGAGAGGAATCTGCCATGATACATATTGCACAGGACGGAAGCGGGGATTTCAGAAGCATTACCGAAGCGCTGCAGGCTCTCGACCAGCAGCATGACGCGCAGAGCTGCCCGGAACCGGTATCCCTGCTGATCCACAACGGCATTTATAAAGAACGGCTGACCATCACACGCCCTTACCTTACTCTGATCGGTGAATCGACAGAACATACCATCCTGACCTACGATCTCTATGCCCGCATGCCGCAGGCTGATATCGGAAAGCTCGGGACCTTTCGAAGCTACTCCTGCTTCATCGACACTCACGATTTCACTGCCAGAAATCTTACCTTTGAAAACAGCTCCGGCAAAGGACCGGATGTCGGCCAGGCGCTGGCTATGTACGCAGACGGAGACCGCCTGTTCTTCGACCATTGCCGTTTTCTGGGCGGTCAGGACACGTTATTTACCGCACCGCTTCCGCCTAAGGAGATCGAACCGAACGGCTTCATCGGCCCCAAGCAGTCTGCTCCCCGCCTGACCGGGCGTCACTGTTACAGAGACTGTTATCTGGAGGGAGATATTGACTTTATCTTCGGAGGCGCGACTGCCTACTTTGAACGCTGTGAATTCCATTCCAAGGATATCGGACAACCGATCAACGGCTATGTGACGGCTGCCTCCACTCCGGAAGGACAGGAATATGGCTATGTGATGGATCACTGCCGTTTTACCGGCAGCTGCCCGGACCACTCGGTATACCTTGGACGTCCGTGGCGGGAATTTGCCAGAACCGTGTTGTTAAACTGCGAGATCGGTCCTCATATCTGTGAGGAGGGATGGCACGACTGGAACAAGCCCTACGCGCACGATACGGTGTTCTATGCGGAATATCAGAGTTGCGGTCCTTCTTCCGACATAAAAAAACGCCCCGGCTGGGTGAAATCACTCACTCCTGCCGAGGCTGAACACTTTGCCAGACCGCTGGTCCTTGGCGGCACCGATCACTGGGATCCGGTTCTCTAGCGGAAAAACTCATGTCTTTCATGCTGGAACAAAAAGGTAAGCCTTCCGTCAAACCAGCTTACATTGGATGACCGGGAGCGCCCCCGATTCATAAAATACAGGGCGCCCTGGGAGTAATCCTCCCCGGTCAGAGCGCGATTGACTGCATCGATCGTCTCCTGCGTTACTTTACATGTATTGATAGATCCGTCATATACCGGAGAAAACTGCGACCGTTCGTATACCACATCCGTGATATTGTTCGGGAAATGTTTGCTTTTTACCCGGTTCAGAATCACGTTCGCCACCAGAATCTTGCCTCTGATGTCACAGATTCCTGCCTCTGCCTGTACGATGCGCTTCAGCACATCATAATCCTGATCGGAAAATTTCACAATCGCAGAGGACCGCACAGCTTCCGCTGCCTTCCGGTTTCTTTCCTCTTCTTCCCGGATTGCTGCCTCTTCGGCAGCGATCCTTGCCCGTTCCTCCTCCATCTGTCGGATTTCTTCCTTTGCTTCCTTTACCGCAGTTTTCTGCACTTCGCGTACTTCCTGCTCTTCCAAAATTCGTTTGGCGAGAGTATTCCCCACCAATAACTGTCCGTCCCTCAAGCTTTCTGAATCCGTAAGACGAAACGGTACATTTGCTTCCGTAAGCATAACAATCTCTTCAGTCTTTTCTTCACTTTCCTCCTGTAGTTCCGGATCCTGAGAAGGCGTCTCCGCATATGCCGTCAATGCATTGCGGCCACCTCCGGAAAATCCTGCAGAGGTAAAAGCCATCACAGCTACCAGAAAGGTTCCCGTCATCAGAACTGCGGAAGAACGATACATCCGTTTACTCACGCTGAATACCTTCGTCGTGAATATACGGAAGAACTGGTAAACCGACTGAAGAAATGAGCATAGTGTCAGCATATATACTCCTCTCTTCTTCTCAAAAATAAGCAATTCCCAAAAAGACCTGCAAAATTTGTCGCAAGTGGGATGAAATCCCTAAAATCGCTCGTTTTGTGGTGACGTCCGTTATTATAGTGGGCGATGATAAAGAAAGTCAATAACTTTTTTACATTTTTGTGACATCTGTTATGGGTTTTTTTCTTGTAATTTCATTTTTTGTGTATCTATCACAACATTTCCGTAACAATTCGTGTGTTTTTCATTTACAATTCATGTGTCATTGTTACAAAAATGTTACGTATTTGTTAAATCTAACGGTATAAAAAAAGAGTCGAAATTGCTCGGCTCTTTTTTATGTAAACATATTTTATCAGATTCTACTGTGTCAGGGGACAGAATTCCGCTCCCACATACTTCCTGAGATCCTCCGGATTCAGGATAATCTGAGCTCCCCGAACGCCTGCACTGACCGCTATTTCGTCAAACAGCATCGCAGTTTCTTCTATATAAGTAGGGAACTTCTTCTTCATTCCGATGGGAGAACATCCGCCCCGGATGTAGCCGGTCGTCGGAAGCAGTTCCTTCATGGGCAGCATCTCCACTTTCTTGTCTCCTGCAGCCTTGGCTGCTTTTTTCAGATCCAGTTCCTCTGCGACCGGAATACAGCAGACCAGATACCCGGTCTTTTCGCCTTTCAGCACCAGAGTTTTAAATACCATGTCCGGGTCCTCACCAATCTGCTGCGCCACATGAACTCCTGACAGATCATTTTCATCCACTTCGTACTCCTGCGTCCGGTAAGCAATCCCTGCCGCATCAAGAAGCCGCATGACATTGGTTTTTTCTGTTTTATTTCCTTTCAATTCATCACCCTTTTTCTATCGCGCCGCGGTAATCGTTCCTGCGATGGCGCAAGCTGCTGCCGTGGCAGGAGATGCCAGATAAATCTCCACTTTGGAGGTTCCCATTCTGCCCAGGAAATTACGATTGTTGGTCGCTACCACACGCTCGCCGTCACTCAGGATACCGCCCGTTCGTCCGCAGCACAGACCACATCCCGGATGCGTCACAATCGCACCTGCCTCCACAAGCGTCCGGATCGCCCCGCACGCAATCGCGTCCTCATAGACCCTACGGCTGGCCGGAGTCACGATCAGCTTCACAAACGGAGCCACATGTCTGCCTTCCAGCACCTTTGCTGCCGCCTGCAGATCCTCCAGTCTTCCGTTCGTACAGGAACCGATGAACACCTGATCAATCACCGTACCTTCCAGTTCGCTGACATTGCGGATCTTGTCCACCTGGGAAGGACAGGCCATCACCGGCACAAAATCCTCCGCCCGATACTTCAGCACCCGGACATACTCCGCATCCGGGTCTCCCGTCAGACCTTTCTGGAAATCATTCAGCTCAATCTCACAATACTGTGCTGTCTTCTCATCCGGAGTAAACATGGCACATTTGGCACCCGCTTCAATTGCCATATTTGCCATCGTCATCCGACTGGAAACACTCATATGTTCCACCGTCGTTCCGCAAAACTCCAGCGCGCGATAGGTTGCACCGTCTGCCCCCAGATCTCCGATCAGACGCAGAATGATATCCTTGGACATCACTCCGTCCGGCAGCTCTCCATTGATCTCTACCCTGATCGTCTCCGGCACCTTGACCCACAGCGTTCCTGTGCCGAGAATCGCCGCCATCTCCGTATAACCGATACCCGTGGAAAAAGCTCCCACGCATCCATAGGTTGTAGTATGACTGTCCGTACCGAACACCACATGCCCCGGTTTCACATAGCCTGCCTCCGTCATCAGCTGATGGCAGATGCCGTCACTGCGGTGAATGTTCTTCAGTTGATATTTCTCCACAAACGCATCGCCGACTTTGTAGTGACGGGTATCATCCTGCTGACTCGCCGGCACAAGATGATCATAAATCAGCACAACCTTATCCGGATCCCAGATATCCGCAAATCCCATCTCGTTAAATTTATCTACAATAAACGGAATCATGATATCATCCAACATTACCCGGTCCACGTTCACCGTCACAATATCCCCCGGCTTTACAGACTGGGCACCGATGTTGTGGGAGATAATTTTCTCAACAATTGTCTGTCCCATGTTCTTCTCGCTCCTCTTTTTCTGGATTATGGTCTTTCGTCCAGACCATTACGCTTTCTCATTGCCTTAACAAGCCCGCCTGCATTGATGATTTCCAGCAGATTGTCCGGAAGGGAAGCAATCGGATATTTTCTGCCCTGGTACACAACCTCCTGTCCCAGAGTCACGGAAATGCGGTCGCCTTCCTTAATATCATCATACAGATCCGGCTGTTCAATGAGCAGCAGTCCGTTGTTGATGGAGTTGCGGAAGAAAATACGGGCAAAGGATTTCGCAAAAATACATTTGATGCCCAGTGCCTTAATCACTTCCGGCGCCTGTTCCCGTGAGGAACCGCAGCCGAAATTCTTGCCGGCAACAATGATATCCCCTTCCCGGATCTGCCCGGCCAGTTCCGGGCGCAGCGGGCTGAACCCGTACTGCTTCATATCTTCAATCGTCTTTAATGCAAGGTATTCGGTAGGAATAATGATATCCGTATCAATATCATCTCCCAGCACCCACACCCTGCCGGTAAACTGTTCCATACACTATCCTCTCGTTTCTATCAATTCCCGATTCTACAGCATATCTGCCGTACAGATCTCACCCTTCACCGCAGAAGCCGCAACCGTTGCCGCAGAGCCCAGATATACCTTTGAGCTCGGGTGGCCGGCACGTCCCTTGAAGTTTCTGGTACCGGTACTGATCAGCACCTCATTCTCACCGATGACGCCCTGACAGCTTCCCCAGCATACGCTGCAGTTCGGATTCATCACAATCGCTCCGCTCTCCATAAAGGTCTGGATCAGCCCCTCTTCCAATGCCTGCAGATATACCTCCTGGCTGGCCGGAACCACCAGAAATCTCACATGCTCCGATACCCTGCGTCCTTTCAGGATCGAAGCGCCCACACGCAGTTCATCAATCCGGCCATTGTTGCAGGAGCCCAGAAATGCTTCATCGATCCGGACACCGCACACCTCTTTCGCCGGAACAACATCGTCCACAAAATCAGGTCTTGCCGCCACCGGCTGAATCCTGCTCAGATCAAAGGTATATTCTCTGACATAATGTGCATCCGGATCGCTGGTGAATACCGCTTTCGGTTCGCGGCCACGGCTCTTCAGATACTCCAGCGCCACATCATCTGCTTCAAAAACAGCAGTCTTTGCACCGGCTTCAACCGCCAGGTTACAGAGTACCATTCTGTCATTGACACTCAGTCCATGTGCACCGTCTCCGGTAAATTCCATCACCTGATAGTTGCATCCGTTCGCACCCACCTCACCGATAATCGTCAGCATCAGATCTCTCGGATAGACACCTTCCGGAAGCTTTCCGATCAGATTAAACCGAATCGTCTCCGGAACCAGCACCCAGGAAGTACCGGTCACCATGCCGTACAGCAGATCCGTACATCCCACGCCTGTTCCAAACGCGCCCAGGGCACCGTAAGTGCAGGTATGGCTGTCCGCACCAAAAATCAACTCACCCGGTCTTACATAGTGTTCCATCATAATCTGATGACAGACACCCTTTCCCTCCCAGAAATCAATACCGTTCTCTCTGGCAAAATCTCTCATCTTCTTCTGGGATGCCGCTGTCTTCGGGCTGTCGGACGGCACATTATGATCGACGATAAATACCATTTTCCCGGCATCAGCAATCCGTGGATGTTTCAGCTTATTGTTGTACATATCCACCGTCAGATGGGTGGTTCCGTCATTGCTCATCATACGGTCCAGATTGACCGTGTGGATATCTCCTGCCTTCACCTCCGGAACACCGGCAGCCAGCGCAATAATCTTCTCTGCAATTGTCATTCCCATAGCTTATGCTTCCTCCCTGTTCAGTGATGCAATCAATCCGCCCTGGCTCAAAATCTGCTGCATATACTCCGGCAGCTTCGTACAGGAATATACCTGCCCGTTGGCCTTCGCCACACCTTCCGTCAAAGACAGCTCCATCTCATCACCGGTTGCAACGGCATCCGGAAGATCCTTGCAGACAATCACAGGAAGTCCGATATTGATTGCGTTGCGGTAGAAAATGCGTGCGAAAGACTTGGCAACCACAGCCTTCACACCAAGCGCCTTCAGCACACTCGGTGCCTGCTCACGTGAAGAACCGCAGCCAAAGTTTTCACCGCCCACCACATAATCACCCGGTTTTACTTTATCCGGGAACTCCGGGTCCAGAGACTCAAATGTATGTACTTTCATTTCTTCAATGTTCGGAAGCAGCAGATACTGAGACGCGATAATCTGATCCGTGTCCAGATCATTATGGAATTTAAAAATCTTACCCGTTGCCATGATTCTCCTCCTGATATCCTAATAAACTGATTGTATTATAGCATCTCTCCTGTTATAATGACAATAGATAATACTCATAGTTATCATAACACCTAGTTATGAACAAAGGCATGTATCCCAACGCCCGGAAAGGATTCTTATGGACCAGAATTTATCCCAATATCGCATCTTTTACGCAGTTGCCAAAACCGGCAATATCTCCAAAGCCGCCAAGGAGCTCTATATCAGCCAGCCTGCGATCAGCAAATCCATCAGCAAGCTGGAAGACACACTGGGAACGACGCTTTTCACACGCAATTCCCGCGGCGTACAGCTGACAGAAGAAGGACAGGTTCTGTTTACGCACACACGTGCCGCGTTTGATGAACTGACGATGGGGGAACAGGAACTGAAACGGATCCGGGAATTCAACCTTGGACACATCCGCATCGGTGTCAGCAATACACTCTGCCGCTTTATCATGGTCTCCTATCTGAAGGGCTTCATTGAACAGTACCCGCACATCAAGATTACCATTGAAAGTCAGTCCACGACCCATACCCTGTCCATGCTGGAACAGCAGCGCATCGATATCGGATTGATTGCCGAACCGAAATCGCTCAAAAACCTGGTGTTTCTTCCGGTCATGGAAATCGAAGATGTTTTTGTCGCCACCCCAAGCTACCTGGAGAATTTGAAGCTGCGTGAGGGCGCCGATGCCGATGTGTTCCAGGCCGGCAACATCATGCTTCTGGACAAGAATAATCTGACCCGAAGCTATATCGAAGATTATATGAACTTAAACAATATCGCCGCCAACAATCTTCTGGAAGTAACCACCATGGATCTGATCATTGAATTTGCCCGCATCGGTCTTGGCATCGGGTGTGTGATCAAGGAATTCGTGAAAGAAGATCTGGACAGCGGAAGGCTTGTTCAGCTCCGGCTCGACAATCCGATCCGCAAAAGAACCATCGGATTTGCCTACCACCCGAACCGCACATCCAAAGCGCTGGATACCTTCGTAAACTTCTGCCGCTCCGTATAGAAACCGGGAACTCCAAAAAAGAAACCCTGCCGGAACTGTATATCCGACAGGGTTCTGTTTTTATTTCAGTATTAGTTGTTGATCAGCTTGCCGCTCTCGTCGTTCCAGCTGTACAGCTTACGGATCTCTTCACCAATCTTCTCAGACGGATGCTCGGAAGCCAGCTTTCTCATAGCCTTGAAGTGAACCTGACGTCCAGCCGGGGACATATCCAGTAAGAATTCTTTTGCAAAGGTACCATCCTGAATATCAGACAGGATCTTCTTCATAGCCTTCTTGGTATCTTCGGTAATGATCTTCGGACCGGTCACATAATCACCGTACTCAGCAGTGTTGGAGATGGAATATCTCATACCTGCGAAACCGGACTGATAAATCAGGTCTACGATCAGCTTCATCTCGTGAATACACTCAAAGTAAGCATTTCTCGGATCATAGCCAGCTTCAACCAGGGTCTCAAAACCAGCCTGCATCAGAGCACATACGCCGCCGCAGAGAACAGCCTGCTCACCGAACAGGTCGGTCTCAGTCTCCGTACGGAAGGTGGTCTCCAGAACACCTGCTCTAGCGCCGCCGATTGCCAGTGCGTATGCCAGTGCCAGCTCCAGTGCCTTGCCGGTAGCATTCTGCTCAACAGCAACCAGACACGGAACACCCTTGCCTTCCTGATACTCGGAACGTACGGTATGACCCGGTCCCTTCGGTGCGATCATGGTAACGTCAACATCTGCCGGCGGTTTGATGCAGCCGAAATGAATGTTGAAACCATGAGCGAACATCAGCATGTTGCCTGCTTCCAGGTTTGGCTCGATGTCTTTCTTGTACATATCAGCCTGCAGCTCATCGTTGATCAGGATCATGATGATATCTGCTTTCTTTGCAGCTTCTGCTGCAGTATATACTTCAAAGCCCTGTGCCTCAGCTTTTGCCCAGGATTTACTTCCCTCGTAAAGACCAATGATAACGTTGCATCCGGACTCTTTTGCGTTCAGTGCATGCGCATGTCCCTGGCTTCCGTAGCCGATGACAGCGATAGTCTTACCCTCCAATAAGGATAAATTACAATCTTCCTGATAATAGATCTTTGCCATTTTCTTGTCCTCCTAAGAATAAACATGAAACTAAAATTTATAATGCGTAAAAGGTCCGATGCCTGCGCTTATCCGACACGCCGCGGCACTCCTTAGCGCTCATTCTGAAGATCATTGACCCGTTCGTATGATTACGGCAGGTAGCGGATGTCATCCGCACCACGGGACAATCCGGTCAGCCCGGTTCTTGCCAGCTCCAGGATCTCATAATCCTCCAGCAGGTTGATCAGTGCATCCAGCTTGGACTGATCGCCGGTCAGCATAACCGTCAGGGAATCCTTGCCCACATCCACGATGGTAGCACGGAAGATACTGGAAATTGCATTCACGGCCTGGCGCTCACTCGCATTCGCCTTCACCTTGACCATAATCAGTTCCCGGTATACCGAATGCCCCGGCTTCAGTTCCTTAATATCGCGGACATCCTCCAGTTTACTCAGCTGCTTCTCGATCTGTTCCAGAATATTCTGGTCTCCATAGGATACCACAGTCATTCTGGAATACCGCTCATCCGCAGTCACACCTACCGTCAGACTCTCAATATTGTACCCGCGGCGGCTGAACAGTCCTGCCACACGGCTCAAGACACCAGAAGTATTGTCTACCAGCAACGATAATACGATTCTATCCATTTTTCAATCCCTTTCTCTCAAGTAAGACTTATCATAACAAATCATGGTATTATTTGTCAACTATATAAAAGTAATGTGTACTATTCCCTGCAGTTATATGTAATTCCGTCTCACCGCACCATGTCGGAAGTAATCTCTGCCAGACTGTGTGCCCCGCACATCGCCATTGTATCTTTCAGCTCCGCACCGAGACGGTTGATCAGCTCCTCCACGCCTTCCTGGGCGCCGCCGTACACCGCAGTCACAAACGGGCGGCAGATCAGTACCCCGTCCGCGCCCAGAGCCAGTGCCTTGAAGATATCTGTACCGCAGCGAATACCGCCGTCCACCAGCACCTTCATCGAGCCGCCGACTGCCTGCGCGATCTCCGGCAGAACCTCTGCCGTCGCCGGACACTGGTCCAGCACACGGCCGCCGTGATTGGACACTACAATCGCGGCTGCCCCGGCTTCTTTTGCTTTCAAGGCGCCTTTCACCGTCATAACACCTTTCACAATAAACGGTACTCCGGCATCCTGAATAATCTCTGCAAGTTCTTCCACAGTCTTGCTTCCCGCCGGCGGCGTCATGTTTTTCAGAAACGGAAGTCCGGCCGCATCGATATCCATCGCCGCGGCAAATGCTCCGCAGCCACGGACAAGTTCCATCTTCTCCTGCACCGTAGCAGCATTCCATGGCTTCACCGTAGGCACTCCCATGCCGCCTGCTGTCTGAATCGCAGCCGTAGCCGCCCGCATCACTTCCGGATTGACTCCGTCTCCGGTAAATGCGGCAATGCCGCTCTTCGCGCAGGCGGATACCAGAATGTCATTGTAGGATGCATCATTGTACCGATCCCCATAATGCAGATTCACGGCTCCCACCGGACCTGCAAAAAACGGATAAGCAAACGTCCTTCCAAACAGCTCGCAGGTCGTGTCCACCGGACGGTTCTCACAAAGCGTATCCATCTGGACGCGGATTTCTTTCCATTTGTCATAGTTGCGGATCGCCGTATCTCCCACACCCTTGGCTCCCGGTCCCGGGATCTGATTGCGGCAGACACGTCCGTTGCAGATCTCACATCCCTTACAATATTTTCCCAGGCAGGTTCTTGCCTGACTTAATACTTCCTGATAAGTCATTATATTATCCTCCAGTTTTTCATTCAGGCGCTGCAGCTCATCCCAGTGCCACATCCAGCGCCATCATAATCATAAATCCAAGTGCAAATCCAAAGGTTCCCAGATCCGAATGCTCTCCCTGCGCCGTCTCCGGAATCAGTTCTTCCACCACCACGTACACCATGGCTCCCGCCGCAAACGCCAGCATATAAGGCAGAAGCGGCGTGACGAACCGCGCAAGCAGAATCGTCAGAAAAGCTCCGACCGGTTCCACCAGCCCGGACAGCACTCCCATCAGGAATGACCAGCCCCTTGGTTTGCCCGAAGCATGCAGCGGAACGGAAATAATCGCCCCTTCCGGAAAGTTCTGAATCGAAATCCCGATCGCCAGTGCGTATGCCCCGGCCAGAGAAACCGATGTTTCCCCGGATAACAGTCCCGCAAATACCACGCCGACCGCCATTCCCTCCGGAAGATTGTGAATCGTCACCGCAAACACCAGCATCGTCGTGCGGGCAAATCTGCTCCGGATTCCTTCCGGTTCCTCGCTTCCAAAATGTATATGCGGCACCAGCCGGTCCATCAGAAGCAGAAACATCATTCCGGCCGACATCCCGACCACCGCCGGCAGAAAGGCGAACTGCCCCAGTCCCTCCGCCATCTCCATCGCCGGAATCAGAAGGGACCAGACCGAAGCAGCTATCATAACCCCGGATGCAAACCCGAGCAGCAGCTTCTGCGTACCTGCGCCAATCTCCTTTTTCATAAACAGAACACAGGCTGCTCCCAGAGCAGTCCCGATAAAAGGTATCCAAATACCTGCAAGCATAGCAGAATACATCCTCTATCCCATATTCTCTATTACTATATGCAGGTATCACTTCCCGCGACGCTGTTTT
>JALFHZ010000185.1 GCA_022776445.1 Lachnospiraceae bacterium | reverse complement strand
AGGAAAGGTGCGTATTTATGAGAGAAAACAAAGAAACCTATCCTGAACAACAGCAATTCTCGGGGAAAAAGAATAAGGAAGGAATAACTCCCATTATTTTGGCAGTGCTGTCTGTCATACTGCTGCTCGTATGTCCGCTTTAACGGAGATTTTAAAAGGACAGAAGAAAACAGGAGAAAAATAAGACCATATCTTAGGGGTGTAGTATGAACAAACAGATGAATCATATGTCCAGACAGGAGCAATCAATTAAGGACTTAGTGTATAACTGTCTGGTCATGTCCAAAGAGGAACAGATTATTGACCACATTCTCGCGGAACTGGGAGAATACTATGACGCGGAAAGAGTGTGTATCTATGAGGTAAACGAAGAATATACCCACATCAGCAATCGGAACGAGTGGTGCAGTGAGGGTATTGCTTCCAGAATTGGAAGCCAGCAGAACTTGTCTCTGGATGGGCTGAAGCAGTGGTTTGAATGGCTTGGGAAGCAGGGAGAGTTTTTCCTTTCTTCTTCGTCCGTGAGCGAAGAATCAGATTCGGAAGCCAGAAAGATGCTGGAATTTCAGGGGGTAGATTGCCTGATGGCTGCTCCGATTATGGGGAGCGATAAAATCACAGGTTTTCTGTGCGTGAATAACCCCGTGAAGAACACAGGAGATATTCTCCTTTTGTCTGTGGCAGCAGCTGTATGTTACCGTGAGGCTTCCAGCAGACGCAGAGAGGATGCAAAGCTGGAAAAAACCGAAAAAGAGATGACGGACAGGGTCAACCAGGGATTGGCGGATCAGAAGAAGCTGCATGAGGCAAATGAAAATCTTACCACTCTCCTTGCGGAAGAGAAACAGTATACAGCCATTATCGGCGCACTCAGCAATGTTTATTTCGGACTCTTTTACATAGACCTTGAAAAGAATACCTTTCAGGAATTGTTTTCTCTGGACAAGATTCATCATACCCTTGGGGAGAAAGGAAATGCCCGGGAAGCACTCAAACACATGACCAATGAGCTTGTGAGAGATGTTTATCTGCCGTCTATGCTGCAGTTTACGGATTTTGATACCATTGATGAGAGGCTGGGAGATCAGTCCATTATGGTGCAGGAGTATGCAGCACGCTCCGGCGGATGGGTTCAGTGCTCTTTTATCCCGGTTGAGAGAGACAAAAACGGAAAGAACCGCACCGTGATGTGTACTCTGCGTTGGATCACGGCAGAAAAAGAAGTGGAATCTCAGGGCAATCTGATTCAGGCCCTGGCAATCGCTACAAGAAACCGGGCAATCCGTACAGAATTTTCCCGAATCTGCTCATGACGGAGATGGCGATTTCAGGTCCGCTGCAATGCATTGTGAGCGACATGACGGCGTTCCACGTAAGGGGTTCGTACTACGAACTGACATTGTATATGGATTTGTGGAACAACGAGATCGTCAGCCATTCGCTTTCGGCCCGACGCGGCGACCGAATGACCTACATCAGCGGCTTGACCGATTTGCTGGAGCTGAAGAAGGAATTCCCGGATATGCAGATGGTACTGCACTCGGATCAGGGCAGCGTGTACGCCTCCAAGGACTTCAACGAGCTGCTGCCGATGTACAATGTGGTTCGTTCCATGTCGCGTGCCGGTACGCCTACAGACAACGCGGCAATGGAGGCAATCAACGGCTGGATCAAGGCGGAACTGTTCATGGACTTCCATGTAACGGGCAATGCCAGCGTTGAACAGGAAGTCGACGATTACATTGTCTTCTTCAATGAACAGCGGCCTGCCTACTCGCTGAGCTATCTGACCCCAAAGCAATTTCGGGAGCAGTTCGCTCCGTACCATAATTGCTGATAGATTCCGAGCCAGAGGCCTGCACGACTCACAGCCGACGCAGCCACCGCCGCAGGCGGCTTGTCCTTGACGGGTTCTTGAAAAACGATACAATGCAATCCCCGACGGCGAGGTATTCGCCAATTGCTGATGAGTTCTTCGCCGTCGGTATTGCTACCACATCGTTTTTCAAGG
>JALFHZ010000184.1 GCA_022776445.1 Lachnospiraceae bacterium | reverse complement strand
GCCAAGCGTTTCCAGATATTCCAGCGGATTGTATACCGACGGATGTTCGATCGCCGTGCTGATGATATGCTTTCCGGCTCTCTGGTTGGCCAGCGCGGTTCCAATCAGTGCCATATTGTTGGATTCTGAGCCACCGGAAGTAAACAGGATTTCTTTGTCAGCCACTTTCAGCGTTTTGGCAACTTTCGCTCTTGCTTCCTTTATATACTGCTCTGCCTCCATCCCCTTGCGGTGTCTGGCTGCCGGATTCGCATAATCCTCCGTCATGGTCTTCACCACAATATCCCGGACGCTGTCCAGCACCCGCGTCGTCGCGGAATTATCAAAATATGCTTCCATAGTTTCTCCTTTAATCCTGCTGCTCCAGCTGGAACATCAGGATTGATAACATTGTCATCCCTGCTGTCTCTGTTCTCAGAATTCTTCTTCCAAGCGTAATCGGATGAATTCCCTCAGCCACAGCCTGCTCTACCTCTTCTACATCAAAGCCGCCCTCAGGGCCGATGAAAATACCGACCTGCATCCCGGGCCGGATCTGCGCAAGCACGCGGCGGGTTTCTTCCATCCCCTCCGCCAGCTCATACGGGATCAGATTCCGGTCGAAGCCTGATGCATAGTGAAATGCCTCCTTCAGGCTCATGACCCCGGTCACCTCCGGAATCATCATGCGCCCGGACTGCTTGGCCGCACTCTCGGCAATGGCATTCCATCGCTTTACTCTGGATTCTTCTTTTTTCTTATCCAGCTTCACAACCGCTCTCCGGGTCGCAACCGGAATGATCTGATATGCCCCCAGTTCCACTGCTTTCTGAATAATCAGCTCCATCTTATCGCTCTTGGGAAGACCCTGAAACAGATAAAGCTTTGCAGGAAGCTCACTGGAATCCGCTTCCTCAGATAAAATCCTGGCGCGGATCTGATCCGGTTCCATCGTCTCCAGTTCACAGATATAATTTCTGGAGATGCCGTCCCGGACACCGATCTGCTCTCCCTGCTTCATCCGAAGCACATTGCGGATGTGATTTACATCCTGCCCGGTAATCACCGCATAACCGTCCACAATCTGGGCCGGTGTCACAAAAAAATGATACACTATACCGCTCCTTTACCGTCCTGTGCTATTTCCTGCGGGCTGTCACAGATACCCAGTCTCCCTGATACGTAGTCTCCAGAATCTCCAGTTCCTCATTGGCCGCCATGGCATCCTTCACATCCTGCTCCTTGGTATTGATGATTCCGGAGGTGATGAAAATACCGCCATGTTTTAAATGCCGGCAGATCTCACCCTGCAGCAGAATGATCACCGGAGCCAGGATATTCGCAACCGCAATATCATAACGCTCATAACCGGCCTGATCCTGTACGGATGCCTCATCAATAATATTGCCCTGAACCACAGTGAATTTCTCCGCGGGAATATCGTTGGATTCCAGATTCTCTCTTACCGCGGCAATCGCATTCTCATCCAGATCGGTTCCGAATACTTCCTTCGCCCCCAGCTTGAGTGCGGCAATACCCAGAATACCGCTTCCGGTTCCCACATCCAGGACCTCCGAATCCGGAGTGACATATCTGCGCAGCTGACGGATACAAAGCTGCGTCGTCTCGTGCATCCCGGTGCCGAATGCGGTTCCCGGATCAATCTGTATCAGCAGCTTGTCCTTATGCTCCTCCGGAATGGTCTCCCAGGTCGGCTTAATCAGAATATCATCCACGGTAAACGGCTTGAAATACTGCTTCCAGTTGTTGATCCAGTCCTTGTCCTCGGTCTCGGACATCTCAATCGTGCGCTCACCCACATCCACGAACTGGCTTAAATCATCCAGCCCCTCTTCGATATCGCGCAGGATACGCTCCAGTTCAGACAGATCTTCCAGATAAAAGCTGATCTTCGCCGTGCCGTCATCCGGGGGAAGCTCCGGCAGAATATCAATAAACATTCCCTTCGTATCCGCGTCGGACAGCGGAACATTGTCCTCGATCTCGATTCCTTCGATGCCAATCTCATCCATCATGCAGCTGATCAGATCCACAGCTTCCGTGGTCGTCTTCAGCGTGAATTTCGTCCACTTCATAAACGTTCTCCTTTTTTCTATGTAAGAATCTTTACAAACAATACCGCCAGCACTGCCAGAATCACCGGGCGTATGATCCGCTGCCCGTTGTGCACCACCAGTCCGGAACCGATATAATGTCCCGCAATACAGAACAGCCCTGCCGCCAGTCCCAGCGTGTAATAAACCGTTCCGTTCATCAGAAACGTAACCAGCGCCGATACATTGGAAGACAGATTGATTACCTTGGTCAGCGCCGATGCCTGGCGCACCTCCATCCGCGCCGCACCTGTCAGAATCAGGATCAGAAAGGTTCCCGTCCCCGGTCCGTAAAATCCATCATACCCGCCGATGACAAATGCCGCCAGCATCGCAATCAGAAACGTTGCGGATTCCGAAAGCGGCTCCCTTCCTGACACGGCACCCAGATTCTTGTTGCGCAGCACATAAAATGCCACAACCGGCAGAATCACGATCATCAGATTCTTAAGCATCGATTCGCTGACAAGCAGGGAAAGACTGGAACCGATATGGGAACCGATCAGAGAGATCACACACGCACAGCACGCGGTCCGGATCATCCGCTTTCCTTTCAGATATCCGTTCTTCAAATAACGGCCGGTGGAAATGCTGGTCCCCATGGCAGATGCCAGTTTGTTGGTTCCCAGTGCAAAATGAGCCGGAACCCCGGCGATAATATAAGCCGGCAGAGAAATCAGCCCTCCGCCCCCGGCAATGGAATCCACAAATCCGGCCAGAAACATCATCGGACATACAATCAAAAACTGCAGCATAGCATTCTTCTCTTTTCCTTCGTTTTTCCGGCATTAAACCACATGATATCATAACACAGAACGCCTTTGTTTACAACCATTTCATCAAAACACTGCCTCATGAATGCCTTCCGATATCGTAAAGCTCAGCCGTCCTACCATTTCATCAATATTGGGCGGAGTCACATAGAGTCCCCCGAACTCCGGCTCCAGCAGTTCCCGGATCAGATCATACTGTTCATCCGGTGCCATATCCCGTATAAACTCTCCCATACCTTTTGTAGACATGCTGCTGTTCAGGGTCTGGATCATGGTGTTTACGGTATCATGTACAATTGCAGCCGCTCCAACCACCGTCGGCACGCCGATCGCCAGCACCGGAATGCCAAGACTCTCCCGCGTCAGACTGTGCCTGTGATTGCCCACTCCGGAGCCCGGATGAATCCCGGTATCCGTCAGCTGGATCGTAGTCCCCAGCCTCCGGATGCTGCGGGCCGCCAGTGCATCAATGGCGATCACCAGATCCGGACGTGTCTCACGAATCACCCCCTTCAGGATCTCCGCGGTCTCCATACCGGTCTGCGCCATGACACCCGGCACGATTCCGCTCAGAACCGGCAGCTCCCGTTTTCTGCAGAATCCATTCCCATACTGCTGTTCGAGATGACGGGTCACCTGCAGATGGCTGATCACCTTCGGTCCAAGGGCATCCGGAGTCACTGATGCATTTCCCAGACCCACAGCCAGTATCTTCAGGTTACCCGGTTCTTCCGGCATCGCCCGATCCTCTTTCATCTCCGCTTTCATCAGCTGTCCGATCAGGTTTCGAATGTGTCTTCCCAGCTCTTCCGAAACCTCCGCATGGTAATCTTCATCCTGCTCAGCCAGCTGATCCGCCTCCAGCGTCAGGTACGTTCCGCAGGGCTTGCCCATCGCTTTTGCTCCCCGCTCATCCAGTATTTTGACCTCCGTCAGCTTCACACGGCTCGTTTCCTCCCGCCATTCCCGCAGGGAAACACCGGATACCTCACCACCGTCCCCCGGAAAACTCTCCCTCTCCTCCAGGGCCAGATCCGTCCGGATCTCAAATTCTCCGGATCGTCCGTTTTTCAACATCATTTTTCATCTCCCAACTGCTTTTCCCTGTATATTTCCCGAAAAACAATGAAATTATGTATTGACAATTTCTGATTGATTGGTTAAAATACAAAGGTATGTTTACATTGAACTGTCCGTGTCCAGACTTTGATGCAAACCAAAGACTATGAATAAAATTTATAATTGGAGGTGCCCAGATTGGCTAATATTAAATCTGCTAAAAAAAGAATTTTAGTTAATGAAACCAAAGCTGCTAGAAATAAAGCAATCAGATCCAAAGTGAAGACTGCTTGCAAAAAAGTAGAAGCTGCTGTAACTGCCGGAGACAAGGCTGCTGCTCAGGCATGTTTACTCGCTGCTACTTCCGAGATCGACAAGGCTTGCACGAAGGGTGTATACCACAAGAACACCGCTTCCAGAAAAGTTTCCCGTCTGTCTAAGGCAGTAAGCGCAATGGCTTAATCAATCATAGACTGGAATTATCAAACATAAATACAGAAATCCGATTTCCTTAGGTGTGGGGAAATCGGATTTTTTTGATTGATGCCGCACAGACTCTGCGATATATCCTATGCATACCATATCCATTTATGGTTAATATACAGAACTGGATAATACTGATTAAATAGAATCAGAGGTGAACCAGATGATTGTATATGACCGGCTATGGGATACGATGAAATCCAGAGGAATATCGCAGTACCGTTTAATCCATTATTACAATTTCAGTGCCGGACAGATCAATCGGCTGAAGAAGAACCGCTACGTATCCACGCATACTCTGGATATGCTCTGCACAATTCTGAACTGTAAAATTGAAGATATCATGGAATTCCGATTTGATGCTTCCAGTGAAACGGAATTCGGAATCCCATCTGCCTGTAAGAAAAAGGGGTCTCAGTAACGTTTTGTGATCAGCAGCTCCACCGCCAACCGGTCCTGCAGACGTCCGCTCTTCACCGCCTCTTCCATATCGACGCACAGATTCACATAAGACAGAATCTGTTCTCCTGAAAACTGCCGCGCCTGCGGCATTATTTTTCCCACGACAAACGGCTGAAGCTTTAACTTCGAGGCAATCGTCCCCTTATCCAGCCCCTTCGTCATCAGCTCCTTCACCTGCATCAGCTGGTTAAACTGCCGCGCAATCAAAAACAGAATACGCATTGGCGGTTCTTTCAGAGTCAGCAGATCTTCATACAGATCCATGGCTTTTTTCGTCTGCCGATTCACGATCGCTGCCACCATATCAAAAATCTTATTGGTCACCTGAACCGTACAGACCGCTCTCACATCTTCATCAGTAATCACTTCCCGTCCCAGCGTATAGCTGACCACCTTTTCCAGCTCCATGCGGATATGCTCCATGTCATCTCCGGTCATGCTGAGAAACAGATCCATGGTGCGGCCTGTGATCTTCTTTCCCTCCCGTGCAAGGATCCCGCCTGCCCATTTGGCAAGCTGTGCAGCATCCTGCCTTTCCATCTCCGCAGCATAACCCAGCTCTTTGACCCTTTTGAACAGCCGGCCGCGCTTGTCCACCTCCGACTCCACAAAGAGCAGGCAGGTTGTATCCGGCATGGACGGCAGATAATTCGCAAGTGTCTCGCAGGCCGTTTTGAAAAATCCGCTGTCCTCCACCAGAATCAACCTGCGTTCGGCAAAAAACGGCATGGTATCCGCAATCCGGATCAGTTCCTCCACATCCAGTCCCTTTCCCTCAAAATAAGAGAAATTCATGGTATCGTCACCGACGATCGCCTCCTTCAGGCGGTTCTTGTAGCTGTTTTTCAGAAAGGTCTCTTCCCCGTACAACAGATACATCCGTTTCCATGTCTGTTCCCTGATATCCTGATTCAATACCTGCATACTGGTCTCCTGTTCTCATAAAAACTGTTCAGGTGTTCTCTCCCTGAATGATTATCATCCATTATACCGGATTCCGACGCAAAAAACCACCTTTTTTACTTCAGATATTGGTTCCACCGGACCGTCCTTCCATCGGTAGTAAGTGTCACCGCCCCATCCGCTGCCGTCTCAAATACCTTCCGGCCCCGTTCCCGCAGCATGCACATCACCCGAGCGGACGGATGGCCGTACCGGTTGCCTTCTCCATAAGATACCACGGACCACACCGGCGAAACCGCCTCCACCCACGCCTCTGAGGTAGAATACGCAGAACCATGGTGAGATACCTTGAGTACCTGAATATCAGACAAAGCCCCCGGCGGAAGCTGTCCCAGAAGCTGCTGTTCGCCTTCTGCAGTCATGTCACCGGTCAGCAGCATATGAAATGCCTGATAATCCACGCGGAGAACCAGTGATTGATCATTGCGGTCTTCCGAATCCACAACAGCCCCCGGATAGAGACAGGTTATTCGCAGATCTCCTGCGGCCAGCACCTGCCCCTGCTCCATCCAGATTACCTGTCCGCCCCTCATCCGGATCTGCTGCTCCATTTCCTCATAAGCCTCATCCTGACGGCCGCAGGCAGGAAGCACAAGCTGCTTTATGCAGATCTCAATCTCCTCCTCCAGAAGATAGCGAAGTCCGCTGATGTGATCCTGATCCGCATGGGTGACAACCGCAAGATCGATTTCTGTGATTCCCTGACTTTTCAGAAAAGGGACCAGCCGCTGTGAACCCAGATTCTTCTGGTCCGAGCTGCCTCCGTCCACCAGAACCACCGCCGCTTCCGATTGCAGACAGATTCCGTCCCCCTGTCCCACATCCAGAAATGTGACGGTCAAACCACGAACCGGCCGTGGTATCAACAGAAGAACCGCGGCGGCCGGAAGCAGAAGTTTCCCGGCCAATGCCGTCCCTGCCCGCCTGCGCATACGCGTCGCCGGCGCAGTTCTTCTCTCGCCGCACTGCCGGACCACTGCCGCCAGAACGCCGTAATACACTCCGATCTGCCAAGCTGCCGGCCGCCCGGGTGTCCAGAGGCTGCCCGGAAGACAGCCGGCTATCTGACAACAGAACTCAAACCAGCGTAAAATCAGATATCCGCTCCCCAGCGCAAATCGTCCGGCTGCTGCCCGGAACGTCCCAAGAAGAATCCCGGCCGCTCCCGACGCAACCACACCGCCCATCAGCGGAACCACCAGAAAATTCAGCCAGATTCCGTACGTCGGATACTGAAAGAAATGATAAAGCAGGATCGGCAGCGTAACCAACTGCATACTGATGCTGACCAGGAGCGCCTGTACTGCTTTTTTGCAGTTCTCCCCTTCTCCCGGCAGAAACGCCGGTGCAAGCCATCCGATTCCGGCAAGCGCTCCAAATGAAAGCTGGGTTCCGGACTGCAGCAGCAGATAGGGACTGTCCCAGAGAATCAGAATCAGCGCCAGCGACCAGGAAGTCATCAGGTCAGCAGACCGCCCCAGCCAGGCCGCCGCAAAACCGCAGCATGCCATCAGCAAAGCCCGCAGTACGGACGGAGCTGCACCGGTCAGAACCGCATAAGCAGCCAGGACAAAAGCTCCCGCTGCCCCCGCCGCTCCATAGCCGGTTCCGCACCTGCGCAGCGTTCCGTAGACCGCCAGGCTGACCAGCGACAGGTGCAGACCGCTGACTGCCAGCAGATGGGCGATCCCGCTTTTCTGATAAAGATTCCGGATATCCGGATCCATCCCGGCCCTTTCCCCCAGCAGTACCGCCCGGTAGATCCCGGCCTCCCGCTCATCCGCAATTTCATCCAGAACCTTCCCGATCTGCACGCGAAGCCGCGCCAGCCGTTCTGCCGCAGCATCTGCAAGTCCCTGGATTCCTCTCCGTGCATCCCGGATCTCCTCATACGCATCTGCAAACATCCGGTAATTCAGCTTTCTGGAGCGGTAATACAGCTGCCTGTCGAATTCCCCCGGATTGCGGGCGCTTTCGGGTGTCTGCACCATGCCCTCCGCACGGATCCGCATTCCGACCCGAACCGGGTCATCCTCTTCTTCCAGATATATCTGAATCCGCCTGATCAGACCACAGTCCTTCAGCACCAGTACTTTCCCGCCGTCCTCCCACAGTTCCCAGGCACTCACCGTTCCTTCCACCGACAGATGCTTTCCGTCCAGCGCCAGCTCCAGTTCCCGTTCACACAGCGCACGCTCCTGCCCCGCACGCAGAAAACCAGCACATAGAAAAACAGGCAAAAGCCACAACCACAAGCTTTTGCCCCTGTCTGCGCTCCTGTGCTCTTTCGGCACAGCAGCGAATCGTCTGCATGCAGCTGCGCACAGTCCCGCCGGAATTACGGTCAGGACTGCTGCAGCCGTCACTTCCAACGCCACCTGATTTTGCAGGCCAAGTACCTCTCCAAGTACGAATCCCCCTGCCAGTATCACCAGTGGTCGTTTAATGTTCCATTCCTCCTATATAATCCAGATTCCGCTCAAACATCGTATTCAGCGAAATCGACTCCCGAAACAGCACTTCCTTATCTCCATTTACGCTGATCTGCACCCGATTCATTCCGGAAAGCTCAGAAATGGAGTTTACAATGGAATAAATCGGAATATAATCCCGAACCTCCAGAGAATTATTCAGAAACGAAGCGTCAAAATTGAGATAACACACATTTTCATTTACGGAAACATTCAAAAGCTTCGTTCCTGGTTCCAGCGTAGGCTTCAGCAGCTGCTGCTCCGGTCCCCTGATCAGTTCTTCCACAACCAGTTTTTCCACGGAAGTATTAATATTATGAATCACCATACGTTTTTCCGGATACAGCTTCTCCCCCGCGTCATCCGCAAAATACAGGGTCAGCTCCGTTGTCTCATACGCATTGACATCACTGATGCTGTCCACAAAATCCCCGGCTGCCATCATACCGACCGGTGCGTCGTTGGTTCCGAGAAGCGGCTGCTCTCCGGAATAAATGGAAATATACTCCACGCCCGGAATCTGCGTCAGCGTCTTGACCAACGCCGCCCGACACAGTATCTCACGCTCTGCCTGCATACTGGTATAGTTCATATCAAAAAACAGATACAGGACATTGTCCATCCGCTTAAAGCCCTGGTAGGCCACCTTATCCGAAAGCGCCGTCTGGCTGTCCAGATCCGCCGGCACATGCATCAGACTCTGCATCAGTTCATCAATCAGCTGATCCGTATCGGTTGTCATCGTGCGATACTGCTGCGGCACCAGACGGGTCATCGCAGAATTGAGGTAATATACCTGAAAAGCCTGTTCCCCTTCCTGCAGCGGAAGCGGGCCTGCCTTACATCCGGTCAGTCCAAGCATTCCTGTCAGAAGAAGGACTGCCAGAAAAACGCATTTTATTCCACATCGTTTCATGTCTCTCCTCCTGCCTATGCAATATAATTCAGAGGCACACGAAGCGTGAAGACACTGCCTTCGCCCTCTTTGCTGCTCACTTTGATCGCGCCCTTGTGCATGAGCACAACACTTCTGGTAATCGCCAGCCCCAGACCGCTGCCTCCCGTCTCCCGGGATCTGGCCTTATCCACCCGATAGAAACGCTCAAAGATCCGCCCGTGCACCTCTTCCGGAATCCCGATGCCGGAATCCGCCACCTTAATATAGAAAAACTTGTGATCCGCATCCAGAGTTACCCGCACCCATCCGTCTTCTTTGTTATACTTGATCGCATTTTCCACCAGATTGGTGATCGCAAGTGACAGCTTCACCTCATCCACATCTGCCGTAACCTCACGGATACTCTCAAAGATCACCTCTACCTTGCTTCGATTGGCAATTGGGCGAAGCCGCTTCAGAATCTGTTCCACCAGGGCGTTGATATTGGACTGGGTGATATTCAGCTCTGCCTCGGACTTGTCCATCTTCACCAGCGCCAGCAGATCGTCAATGATCTTGCTTTCCCGGTCAATCTCATCAGAAATATCCTCCATAAACTCCCGGTACAGTTCCGCCGGCACATCCCCCATTCCAATCAGAGAATCCGCCAGCACACGAATCGAAGTGATCGGAGTTTTCAGCTCATGCGATACATTGGAAACAAATTCCTGCCTGGATTGATCGACCTCTTTCAGTTTGGTCATGGTCATGCTAACCGCCTGGGAAATTTTCCGCGTTTCCTGATAGGTATTCACACAAATATCCGTATCCAGTGCTCCATCCGCCACCTGATTCAGCCTGCTCTGCAGAACCCTGAACGGCTTCATCAGACACTGCACCACAACCAGTGCGCTTCCCATCAGAAGAAAGAACACAATCAGCTGAAACAGCAGAGCCTTATCCTTCACCACATCCACCGTGCTCAGAATCCCTTCCGTGGACGCGGTAATCACAATCACACCCTCAATGGTTTTATCACTGTCCGAGCGGTAAACCGGAATCGCCTGCGCAAAATAATGCTTTTCCTTATTGTATTTGCTGCTGCTCTCGCCCTGGAAACAGCGAATAACTTCCTCCGCTATATGAAGGCGCTTCTCCGCAATCTTAAAGGTATCGCGGATAATGCGAAAATCCCGGTTCACCACTACAATACGTCCGTTATAGATATTGGCGATGATATCCAGTTCGTTGTCAATCATGCCGTCCCTGACTTCTCCGCGCAGATATCCGGTTCTGGTCATCTTGCTGCTGACAATCTGACACCGGTTCTGTACTTCAATCATCCGGGCATCCGTCTGCTTCTGCTGAATCGCGGCGACAACCCCTTTCGACGCGATTGCCATCGGTATGGTGCCAAACAGCACCAGAAGCAAGAACAACAGCAGCTTCAGATGCACAGAGGGGAATTGCTTTTCCGAAAACCACCGTTTCCTGTTTTCATTCCGCATAATTCTGCCGTTCTTTCTCCACATCCAGTACTCTGGTGCACGCAATCGCCAGCGCTCCCGGTCCGATATGGCAGGAAACACTCAGAGAAAGCGGGTTGATCCGAATCTCCCCGCTCTCCGGAAACAGTTCCTGAAGCTCTGCTTTCAGCTCCTCTGCCGCAGCCTGATTCTGCGTATGAGCGATCCACAGATGCATGCCTTCTCCCTTCCGGCTTTCAAAACGCGTCTCAAAATCATGAGTGATCGCGGAGATCATCGTGGTCTTCGCCTGTTTGAGCGTCCTTGCCTTGGAGAACGCATCCAGCTTGCCGCCCTGAATCTGCAGAATCGGTTTAATCCGAAGCAGGGTTCCCAGTGCAGCCGCCGCCGGGGTAATGCGCCCGCCCTTTTTTAAATATTTCAGGGTATCCACCATCACATAAATGCTGGATTCCATCTTGTCGCGCTCCAGGATGTCCCGGATCGCAGGTGCGTGGAAGCCGGCATCCGCCAGTTCCTTCGCATCCATCGCGGACTGACGCTGCGTAATGGAAATCCGCTGGTTATTCACTACCTGTACTCTTCCTTCATAATCTTCTGCCAGCATCATCGCCGTCTGGCAGGAGCCGCTGAGTGCGCTGGACATCGGGATATGGACAATCTCATCATATTCCTTCAAAAGATCATCCCACAGGCGCATAACCGTCTCCGGGGTCGGCTGAGAAGTAGAAACATCCGCGTCCTCCCCCAACTTCACATAAAACTCCTCCTGTGTCAGATTAATATCCTCTTCATAAAGGTCTCCGTCGATGATAAACGGCATCGGAATCACAAAAATCCCCATATCCTTTGCCTGTGCCTGGGTAATACCGCTGTTGCTGTCGGTAACAATCGCAACTCTCATAATGCTATACTCCTTCCATTCCTTCCGCCGAATCGCTCTCCTGCTGATCCTGTACGGACATATATAACTGATAATAAATTCCCTTCTGCTCCAGAAGCTGTCTGTGACTGCCCTCTTCTGCAATCTTTCCGTCCGAAAGCACCAGAATACGGTCTGCATTCTGAATCGTGGTCAGACGATGCGCAATCGTCACCGTCGTCCTGCCTTCCGCCAGCCGGTCCAGAGACTGTGATACAATGTGCTCACTCTCATTGTCCAGCGCCGAGGTTGCCTCGTCCAGAATCAGAATCGCCGGATTCTTCAGAAATACGCGGGCAATGCTGATACGCTGCTTCTGTCCTCCGGACAGCTTCACACCGCGTTCTCCCACATACGTGTCATATCCATGCTTCAGTTCCATGATAAATTCATGCGCGCCTGCCATCTTCGCCGCCTCGATCACTTCCTCACGGTCTGCCTCCGGCCTTCCGTATGCGATATTATCATAAACCGTTCCGGAAAACAGGTAGACATCCTGCTGCACAATGCCGATATTGGAGCGCAGGCTCTGCAGGGTAATCCCCTTCAGTTCCCGCCCGTCAATGCGAATCGTGCCCCGTGTCGTATCATAGAAACGCGGAATCAGATTGCACATCGTAGTCTTGCCGCCTCCGGACGGTCCCACCAGGGCGACCCGCTCTCCCGGACGGATCTCCAGACTGATATCATCCAGCACCGGATTGTGATCATCCGGATACTCAAAGCTGACATGTTCAAAGGAAATGCCGCCTTTTACTTTCTCAAGCGGTTCTGCTCCCGGCTCATCCAGAATCTCCACGGTGGAATCCATAATCTCCACAAACCGCTCAATACCGGTCATGCCGCGCTGGAACTGTTCCGCAAACTCGATAATTCTCCTGATCGTTGCAAGCAGCGTTGTCACATACATGGTGTATGCCACCAGATCGCCCGGCACGATCAGCCCTTTCACCATGAAAATACCGCCGGCCAGAATCACCACTGTATACATCAGGCCGTCAAACATCCGGATCGTATCCTGAAATCCTGCCATATACAGGTAGGTCTTACGCTTGATCGCAAGAAACAGATGATTGTCCTGACGGAATTTCTCAATCTCAATATCCTGATTGGCAAATGCACGAACCACCCGATTGCCCAGAAGATTGTCCTCAATTCTGGCATTCAGCTCACCGATCTGATATCGCTGTTTTTTAAATGCCGCACGCATCTTCAGATTAAAGTATGTGCAGGATATGGTCATCACAGGAATCACAAGGAAAATGATCACCGTCAGAAGCAGATTGATCCTGGAAAGAATCAGGAATGAAATCACAGCCTTGATAAACGCGATGAAAAATTCTTCCGGACAATGGTGCGCAAACTCCGTCACATCAAACAGATCGCTGGTAATCCGCGCCATAATCTGTCCCACTTTTGTATTGTTGAAATAGCTGTCTGACAGCTTCTGGAGATGTTCAAACGCATCCTGCCGCATATCCGTCTCAATCCGCGCGCCCATCACGTGCCCCGTATACGCCATATAAAACGCCGCCAGACCATCAATGACACGCAGTCCGAAATAAATCATTGCAAGCTTCAGAATCATTCCCACTGTAATCGAGGCAAGATCCTGCATTCCCTGATTGGTAATATATCTGAGAATCATCGGAAGGATCAGTTCACAGACCGTTGTCAACGATGCACAGAACAGATCAAACACCATCGTCTTCCAGTATTTCTTATAATAAGGGGCAAAACGCCTGATCAGCACAGTTGTTCCCATATACGCTCTCTCCTCGCAAAACAGACTTTTCCTTATTCTATCTTATTTTCTCGAGAAATGGAAGAGGAATCTGATTTTCTTTTGCACTGGACGAATATCGCTTTCTGTCATATAATGGAACGAGAAAATGTTTGGGAGGAAATAGAGTATGCCTTATTGTCCAAAATGCGACATGGAATTTGTCGATGGAATCACCACCTGTACCGACTGCGGCGGTCCTCTGGTGGAGTCAAAAGAAGTGGCTGATGCCATGAAAAAGAAACAGCAGGAAGAGGAATATGCACGTCAGCGCGCCCAGTTTGAAGCCATGCAGGCCGCAATGGCACAGCAGGCCGCAGCTGCGGCAGCACGCGGAGAAGATCCAGATGTTCCCAGACGCAGAGTGGTCAGAAATGAGCCCGATCATGTCTACGTCAAAAAATCACAGAAGTACGATGACCTGAAGTCTTCCGCTTCCGCATTCCTTCTGGTAGGAGGAGTCCTGACCGCTGCCTGCGTTCTGTGCTGGACCGGTATTATCAGCCTGCCTCTGGCCGGTTTAGGCAAATACCTGATGCAGGGAGTTTTAACGGTTATGGGCATCGGCTTTCTGATCATCGGTCTTAAATCCATGTCTGCAGCAAAATCGGTGAGCGGTGAAGTAAAACAGGAAGAACAGGCAACCAGAGATCTCGTCAACTGGTTTACCTCTACATACACGGCTCAGCAGATTGATCGTCAGATCATGCACGATTATGGTGATATGGATCCGGAAGAACTGAGTCTGAAACGCTTCTATCTGATTCATGATCTGATCATCGTCAATCAGGACCTGCACAACGAATCCTATCTGGATCTGCTCTGCGAGGAAATCTATTCCAAAATGTTTGAAGACTGAATCGGGCAACCGACATAACCCAACGAAAAAGTGCTGCCGTATGGATGATTCCTCATCCAAAGCCGACAGCACTTTTCTCATATATTATTCCTTCACCCTCGGGTATTCATTACACAGCTTCTCTCAATGCTTTGTTAATCTCACTTCGTTTCATGATAAATCCGCTTGCCCCTTGACAAAACTCCTCTAAAAATTACTTCATCAACAGTGACTTACCGGTCATCTCCTTCGGCTGCTCCATACCCATCAGTTCAATCAGAGTCGGAGCGATATCAGCCAGACATCCGCCCTCTCTCAGCTTATAGGAAGGATCCGCATTGACCAGAATGAACGGAACCGGATTCGTCGTATGTGCAGTAAACGGTGCGCCGGTCTCGTAGTCTACCAGCTGCTCTGCATTGCCGTGGTCTGCACAGATGAACATCACGCCGATTACTTCTTTAATTGCGTCAACCGCTCTTCCAACACATGCATCCACTGCCTCAACCGCCTTGATTGCAGCAGCTTCCACACCGGTATGACCAACCATATCCGGGTTTGCAAAGTTGATGATGATGACATCGTAAGTACCGGACTTGATTGCTTCAACCAGCTTGTCGCATACGCCCGGTGCACTCATCTCCGGCTTCAGATCGTAGGTTGCTACCTCCTTCGGAGACGGAATCAGGAAACGGTCCTCACCCTCGTTCGGCTCCTCCACACCGCCGTTGAAGAAGAACGTTACATGTGCATATTTCTCGGTCTCAGCGATTCTGGCCTGCTTTAAGTGATGAGCAGCCAGGAATTCGCCGAAAGTATTGGTAATGCTTTCTTTTACAAATGCAACCAGCTTATTCTCAATCGTCTCATCGTAATCGGTGAAGCATACAAACGTGGTCTTCACACGCTCCCCGCGCTCAAATCCGGTAAACTCTTCATCACAGAATGCACGGGTCATCTGTCTTGCACGGTCCGGACGGAAGTTGTAGAAAATGATGGAATCGCCGGTCCGGATCGTCGCTGTCGGAGCGCCGTTCTCCGTGATCACGGTCGGCATCACAAATTCATCCGTCTTCCCTTCGTCATAAGAAGCCTGAATCGCTGCGGTCGCACTGTCACTGTGAACGCCTTCGCCCTTCGTCAGCGCATTGTACGCCTTCTGAACACGATCCCAGTTCTTATCACGATCCATCGCGTAGTAACGGCCGGTAACCGTTGCCACCTTGCCGACACCCAGCTCTGCCATCTTCGCTTCCAGAGCCGCAACATATTCCTTACCGGAAGTCGGAGGCGTATCACGGCCATCCAGGAAGCAATGAACGTATACCTTGCTCAGGCCGTTTCTCTTCGCCAGCTCCAGCAGTCCATAGATATGCGTAATGTGGCTGTGCACACCGCCGTCAGATACCAGACCGAACATATGCAGAGCAGAATCATTCTTCTTACAGTTTTCAACGGCTTCCAGAAAAGCCTTGTTTGTAAAGAAATCACCATCCTGAATGGATTTGGTGATACGGGTCAGCTCCTGATATACGATGCGTCCTGCGCCCATATTCAGATGACCTACCTCAGAGTTTCCCATCTGTCCTTCCGGAAGTCCTACCGCCAGACCGCTGGCCTGTCCCTTGACAAACGGGCACTGGCTCATCAGCTGATCCATCACCGGAGTCTTGCCCTCACATACTGCATTCGCTTCACATTTGTCATTCAGTCCGTAACCATCGAGAATCATCAATACAACTGGTCTCTTGTCCATATGAAATCTCCTTTTATCATTGTGACCGGCTTTTCTTCCGGTCTTACGCAACATTGGTTTTTTGTGGATTATCGTCTAAAAATTGACGAGTCGGATTTATTGTACTTTATTTTGAACACTTTTGCAAGATTCTAAATAGATTTCTTCCGGTTCCCGTGGTAAAATAGTTACATTTCACAATAAGGAGTCCATTTATGAGCAAATCATTAGTCATCGCAGAAAAACCATCCGTCGGCCGTGACATCGCCCGCGTCTTAAAATGCGGGAAGAAAACCCCCACATCCATCGAGGGAGACCGCTACATCGTCACCTGGGGACTGGGGCATCTGGTCACGCTCGCCGATCCGGAAGATTACGATAAAAAATACAAAGAGTGGAAGATGGAGGATCTTCCGATGATGCCGGAGCCATTTCAATTGGAGGTAATCCGACAGACAGGAAAGCAGTTTCAGGCAGTACGCTCCCTGATTCACCGGAATGACGTCAGCGAAATCATCATTGCCACCGATGCAGGGCGGGAGGGGGAACTGGTTGCCCGTCTGATTCTGGCAAAAGCAGGAAGCAAAAAACCGATCAAACGTCTTTGGATCTCTTCGGTCACAGACAAGGCGATCCGGGAAGGCTTCGCCAATCTGAAGAACGGACACGATTATGACAACCTCTACGATGCAGCCATGTGCCGTGCAGAAGCGGACTGGCTGGTCGGCATCAACGCGACCCGCGCCCTGACCTGTAAATACAATGCACAGCTTTCCTGCGGCCGCGTGCAGACCCCGACACTGGCCATGATTGCAAAACGGGAAGCGGAAATCCGTTCTTTCGTACCGCAGTCCTATTACGGAATCACAGCCCGCTCGTCCGGCCCCACGCTGAATCTTGTCTGGAAGGATCAAAAATCCGGAAGTACACGAAGCTTTGATCAGGAACGCATCCATGCATTGATCAAAAAACTGAATCACAGCTCCGGTACGGTAACCGAAATCAAACGAACCCCGAAAAAGCAGTACGCCCCACAGCTTTACGACCTGACCGAGCTGCAGCGGGAAGCCAACCAGCGTTTCGACTATTCTGCCAAGGAAACCCTGAACATCATGCAGCGGCTCTACGAGAACCATAAGGTTCTGACCTATCCGCGCACAGACTCCCGGTATTTAAGCAGTGATATCGTTCCGACTCTGAAAGAACGACTGAAAGCCATCAGCATCGGACCGTACCGCCGGCTTGCCGGACGTCTCTCCATGCAGAACCTTTCCGCAAAACCGAATTTTGTGGATGATTCCAAAGTATCCGATCACCATGCCATCATTCCGACGGAACAATTCGTCCAGCTCGACCATATGACCGTGGACGAACGAAGGATTTATGATCTGGTGGTACGCCGTTTTCTCGCTGTTCTCTGCCCTCCGTTTGAATACGAACAGACATCTCTGACGATCGAAGCAGGCGGCGAGCTGTTTACCGCCAGCGGAAAGATCGTGACATCCGCCGGCTGGAAGGAAGCTTACGGAAATGATTATACCGAAGAGGAATACGACAGCCAGGACAGAGAAGCCGCGCCGCGCGACCAGACTCTCCCGGAACTCAGACAGGGGGATGTGCTTCCTTCCCTGAAGGTTACCTGCACCGAAGGGAAGACCAAGCCGCCTGCGTATTTTACAGAAGCCACTCTGCTTTCCGCTATGGAAAATCCGGTTGCCTATATGGATTCCAACAACCGGGAAATGGCCCGCACACTGGGAGAAACCGGCGGTCTGGGCACTGTCGCCACCCGCGCGGATATCATCGAGAAACTGTTCTCCAGTTTTCTTCTGGAGAAAAAGGGCAAGGAAATCCACCTGACGTCCAAGGCACGTCAGCTTCTGAAACTGGTTCCTGCCGATTTAAAGAAACCGGAGCTGACCGCGGACTGGGAGATGCGCCTTTCCCGCATTGCACAGGGAACCCTGAAACGCAGCACCTTTATGTCCGATATCCGCTCCTATTCCTGCGCGTTGATTGACGATATCAAATCCGGAGAAGGTCAGTTTCGTCACGATAATCTGACCAGCACCAGGTGCCCGGCCTGCGGCAAGCGCATGCTTCTGGTCAAAGGCAAGAACAGCGAGATGCTGGTCTGCCAGGATCGGGAATGCGGCCACCGGGAGACCATTTCCCGCACCTCCAACGCCCGCTGCCCCAATTGCCACAAGAAAATGGAGCTGCGCGGCAAGGGAGACGGACAGATCTTTGTCTGCAAATGCGGATATAAGGAGAAGCTTTCCTCCTTCCAGGAACGCCGCAAAAAAGAAGGCGCCGGTGTCACGAAAAAAGATGTGGCAAAATATCTGAACAAACAGAACAGAGAAGCACAGCAGCCGATCAACTCCGCGTTTGCCGATGCATTTGCAAAACTGAATCTGAATCCGGATGACCAATAATACAAAGAGGATGCAGGGAATCACCACTTTTCCCGCATCCTCTTTATATTATTTATTTTCCTGCTCTGTTCCAATCTGTCCCAGGCGCACAGCTTCCAGATAATCCGCCAGTTCTTTCTCCACATTCGCAAAGAGATAGTTTTTCCCCGGCTTCGGAAGGCGGCCGTGCTCTTCTTCGATCTGCCGGCCGACCCGCATAATGTCTTCCTTCAGATCACTGGCCGACATCAGAATACAGCCCTGCCCGCGGATAATCAGCTGTTCCAGACCATCGGAGGTTGCCACGGTCACCCGGTACTTCCGGCCCATTTGGTGTGCGAATTTCTCAATATACTGATCCGCAGTCTCGGCTTCCTTCGTATAGACCACATGGATATTGTGATAATCCTGAACACTGCCCACTCCGCCCGGAACCTTATATGCGTCAAACACAACAATCAGATGGCATTTCTTATATCCCTGATAATTGCACAGGATATCCATCAGACTGTGCCTTGCACCGTCTACCGTCACCTTCATCAGTTCCCGCATCTCTTCCCAGGCATAGAGAATATTATATCCGTCAACCAGGAGATATTCTTCCATGCCTTCCTGCTGCGGCTTCAGATATCCCGGCTTCGGCCCCGTCGGACCGGCAAAGGCACCTCCGGCTCCTGGACCCGCACTGCTTCGTCTTCCACGGCTTTCCTGCGTCTTGCCAGGCTCATAGACTACCTGACGTGGACCGCTTTCATTTGGAAGGCGGCGCCGGACCTCGCCATAGGTTCGGGTAAAGATTGCTTCCAGTTCCTTATCCTCTGCGCCAAAAGACCTGCCATCTGCCGCGGTTCCCACCGATCTGCTTCTGCCCCCGGCTGTTCCTGCCACGTCCATATCAGATCCGCCTCCGCTGTTTTCCTGCTTCCCTGTCAGAGGGCTTTCCACATGCATATAATTCTTCACTTCATACCACGGCACCACAAATCCCGCACCATGCGCACAGAACACGGAACCGGTCGGATTGTCCGGATCCGCTTCCGGATCATAGCCGATCTGTTCCAGAACCGCTTCTTCATTGTGGCAGGGTTCATAGCCTTTCAGTGAACAGGTCAGGCGGCCGCGTCCTCTGGTATAGGCTATGACTTCTTTCTGATAATCCCGCATCGTAACAACCGGGGCACTGCCGGTCAGCAGTGTCATATCGCCTTCCGGTACCGGTGCGTCAAAGGTTCCCTGCATCCGTTCAATATCCGCCATGGCATGTCCCACATGCTCTGTCGGTACTTCCAGACGAAACGCATAGTATGGTTCCAGCAGACGGCATTTCGCTTCACGCAGTCCCTGTCGGACTGCACGATAAGTGGACTGACGAAAATCTCCGCCCTCGGTATGCTTCTGGTGAGCCCGTCCGGCAATCAGGGTGATCTTCATATCCGTGATTTCTCCGCCCGCAAGTACGCCGCGATGGCGTTTTTCCTCCAGATGGGTCAGAATCAGGCGCTGCCAGTTACGGTCCAGCACATCCTCACTGCAGGCGGACGCAAACTGAAGGCCACTTCCCGGCTCTGCCGGCTCCAGAAGCAGATGGACTTCCGCATAATGACGCAGCGGTTCAAAATGTCCCACACCTTCCACCGGTTCCAGAATCGTTTCTTTGTATACAATATTGCCCGTACCGAATTCCACTTCCACGCCAAACCGCTCAGCGATCAGACTCTTCAGGATCTCGATCTGAACCTCTCCCATCACCTGCGCCTGAATCTCGGACAGAGATTCATCCCAGACAATATGAAGCTGAGGTTCCTCCTCCTCCAGCTGCCGAAGATTGCGGAGCATCGTATGTACATCGCATCCCTCCGGCAGGATAATCTGATAGGTCAAAACAGGCTCCAGAAGCGGCAGCTCCGACTCCTGTTCGACCCCGAGTCCCTGTCCCGGATGAGTCTGCATTGGTCCGGTCACTGCGCAGACCGTACCCCCTGCCGCCTCATTAACCAGCTCGTATTTCGCACCTGAATAAATACGGATCTGGTTTACTTTTTCCTCAGTTTCCCCAACCGAAAGCATCTCCTTTACTCTCAGACTGCCTCCGGTGATCTTTAAGTGCGTCAGCCGGCTGCCCTGCTCATCCCGGGAAATCTTAAACACTTTCGCACCGAATGCATCCGGATAATCCGGATTCCGCATCCATTGCCGCACTCCATTCAGCAATTTCTCGACTCCTTCCAGCTTCAATGCAGAGCCAAAATAACACGGAAATACTTTACGCTCCGCTACCATACGCTGAATCTCAGATGTTTCCACAGATTCCTGTTCCAGATACTGCTCCATCGCCGTCTCGTCGCACATGGCAAGTTCATCCAAAAATTCTTCCCGGGGTGCCTCAAAATCCACACAGGACTCATCCAGGCGCTTCTTCACATCTGCCATCAGGCCTGCACGGTCCGTACCATTCTGATCCATCTTGTTGATAAACAGAAACGTCGGAATCTGATATCGTTTCAGCAGTCTCCAGAGGGTCTCCGTATGTCCCTGCACGCCGTCTGCACCGCTTACAACCAGAATCGCATAGTCCAGCACCTGCAAGGTCCGCTCCATCTCCGCAGAGAAATCCACATGTCCCGGAGTGTCCAGAAGCGTCACCTCCGTATCCCCCAGTGAAAATACCGCCTGCTTGGAAAAAATAGTAATCCCCCGGGCACGTTCCAGTGCATAGGTATCCAAAAACGCATCCCGGTTGTCTACTCTTCCCAGCTTCCGAATGCTGCCCGTCAGATACAGGATTCCCTCAGAAAGAGTTGTCTTTCCTGCATCGACATGGGCCAATATACCAATTACCGCTTTCTTCATAACGTGCTGCTGTCTCCAATCATGCGCTCAAACAGATCCACTGCCGTCTCCAGAATCCGGTCATTAAAATCAAACCCGCAGGTATGCAGCTGCGGATATTCCTCGCCATTGCCAATATAAAAGATGGCCCCCGGACACTGCTTCAGATAATATCCAAAATCCTCAGAACCGCGAATCGGCTTTTCCAGATCAATCACCCGCAGCCCCTGCTGCTCTGCTGCCCTTCTCACTTTCTCCACGGCTTCCGGCGCATTCACAGTCTCCGGAAATACATCGCTTTCTTCAAAAGACAGCTTCAGACCTTCCACTTCTGCAAGGTGTCTGGCATGATCCCGGATCTCCTCCTCCAGCATCCTCATGTCATGTTCATACTGAGCGCGCAACGTCATGGAAACCTCACCCTGATATGCCGCAATGCCAAAGTTCCTGCTTCCGATCGCTACATTTACAACCGTTGCCATTACCATACCCGCATATCCCGGTTCCTCAACCTCATCCTTGACAGCCAGCACCAGATCAGAAAGCGCAGCCGCCGGATTCATGCCGTTCTCCGGCTCACTGGCATGGGCCGGTGTTCCTTCCATGCAGATCGTCAGACCCTTGGACGCACACTGAATGGTGCCGCTGCGGACAATCACGCTCTGCTCCGGAAATCCGCTCCAGTTGTGGAACGCATAAACCTCTGAGATTCCCTTCTCTGCAATCAGTTGTGCACATGTTTCTCCGCCTGCACCGATCTCCTCCGCATGCTGAAAAATCAGATAAACATCTCGTTTCGGACGGAAGAGACTTTCGCTGCCTTCCTCCTGCTCCGTTCCCGCAAGTTCCAGCGCAAGGCCGGCCAGAGCCGCACTGTGTCCGTCATGACCGCACTTATGTGCCACTCCGGGATGCTCCGATGCATAAGGCAGATCTATGGATTCCTCCATGGGAAGCGCATCAAAATCTGCGCGGAATGCAATCGGTCCGCATGCCGCCGTTGTTCCGGACTCTCTGTTTTCCGTTTCACGCCGGCCTTGGTAATACGCATAGAACCAGCTGCCCCGGTCCACAACCTCCAGAGTGGTATGCTTCTTTATAAACTCCATCAGGAACTGTCTGGTATCTGACTCCTGAAGGGACAATTCCGGATGTGCATGCAGCTGATGCCGCAGTTCTGTGATAAGTGCCAGATGATTCTGATTCATAATATACTCCTTCATTTCTGTACTTCGTCCTATTATATCATGCAAAACAAAAAACACCAGCCCCAATTTACCTGTCATGATTCCTCTGCGCTTCACCACATCGGAAAATCGGAGAAGCCACCGGAAACCAGACAGAAAAAACAGGGAATCGATGTGATTCGTATGAATCTCACCGGCTCCCTTTCATAAGTTTTATCTCGCTCCGTCTTTCAGAGCTTCAGCATATGAATCAGCAGAATCCATGCCAGTCCATAATAGGTCATCACTGCAACCAGATCGTTAACCGTCGTAATCAGAGGACCGGATGCAACCGCCGGGTCAATATCCAGCTTTTTGAAAAAAATCGGAATGACTGTTCCCGCGATACTCGACAGCAGCATCGAAACCAGCAGCGCGGCACCGGTACAGAACGATACGGAAAAAGCCATGAGCAGCGACTGTCCCTTCAATGCCACCAGATACAGTCCGACAAACAGGAAGGACAAAGCTCCAAGTATCATTCCGTTGATCAGTCCTACCCGTGCTTCCTTGCCGACAAAAGCAAGCTTCTGTCGGCCTCCGATCTGCTCATCCATCAATACGCGGATTGTAACTGCCAGGGACTGTGTCCCCACATTGCCTGCCATATCCAGCACCAGAGACTGAAAACAGACAATCAGGGCAAGATGCGCCACCACATGTTCAAACAGACCGACCACCGTAGACACGACCATCCCCAGACCAAACAGAACGACCAGCCAGGGCAGCCTCTTTCCGATACTCTTCTTCAAAGGCTCCTGCAGATCCTCCTCGGCAGTCAGACCTGCCAGCTTTGCATAGTCATCTCCCATCTCATCATCGATCAGATCTGTGATATCCTGTGCCGTCAGCACGCCTTTCAGACGGTTATCTGAATCCAGAACCGGAATAGAATCTTCGGAATAGCTCCGAATCCGCTCAATACAATCTTCAATCTCTTCCTCCGCGTATACATAAGGGTAGGAAGTCACAGTAATGGCTTCCAGATCCGTATTCTCTCTCGCAATGATCAGGTCTTTCAGATCAATGGCTCCAATCAGAGTCTCATTTTCATCCACAACATAAATCGTAGAAATATTGTCATTCTCTGCTGCCTGATCAATCAGTTCCCGCATCGCCTGACGCACATTGATACCGGATCTGACTGCAATATAATTCGTTACCATCCTGCTTCCGATCTCATCCTCGTCAAAAGATGTGAGAAGCATCAGTTCCTTCCGGACATCCTCATCCATCAGATCCAGCAGCATGGTTCGCTCAGATTTATCCAGCTGATCAAAATACTCTGCCACCGTCGGAATTTCCAGAAAAGACAGAACTTCCATTCTCTTCTTGATCCCGAGTTCTTCCAGATATTCCTTCCGTTTGTCGGAATACTCCAAAATACCGGCGAGTGTTAACGGATCCAGGATACTGTACAGCCTGCTCCGCTCATTTTTCTTCAGCAGCTCCATCGCTGCCGCAATATCATTTTCATGATAATCGAGAAGCTTCGCCTTCATCCGCCCGGGAGTCAGATTGCTTCGGATCACCTCCGCAATCTCCGTTCTGTAGTCCGGATGCTGGGTGCACACTGCTGCTTCATTTGTCAACGTAATTTTCGTATTCATTGCCCGATACCTCCTTTACTGTTTGGCTTCAGAATCCAGCAAATTCTGAAAATTTGCCGCAGGAAAGGCAGTTACAGGCAAAAAAATACCATCATCCCCTGTAGCCTGCTTTTCCCGCCTTTCGTCGATGTCATGCAGTTTCAGAAACGGACAATGGTATTCTTATAAAGTCACATGAAAATACAGTCAGACTCCGGGCGACCCAAAGTCGTACGGGTTCTGACCTTTTATGAATACCCTGTCCCTACTTCGACTTCGACTGTCGTCCATAATCTCACCTCACTTAAATCCATTCAGATCAATTCAGTTCCGGATCAAGTATAACACAAATCTTCCGGGCTGAAAACCCCGTTTTTTCTTGACAAGCTTCACTTTTTGAGTGATCGTTAACAACAATGGGATAAATAATTCTGTGCCGACAAAGGCGCTGAAAGCTTTTATTCGCTCTCAGCGCCTTTCCATATGCCGCAGCCGAAGCTCCGTCCATTATCTGTGCAGTTTTACATTCATCAGGCTGATCAGAACACCAACGACGATAAACAGCGCACCTGTCAGGAATGCAGCTGTCAGTTTCTCCTGAAACAGTACGACTCCAAGCAGCGCCGAAGTCAACGGCTGAATGGGATAAAACGAGGAACAGGTACTGGCCGGAAGTACGGCAAGACTGTTATTCCAAAGAATATAGGTAAGACCAGTGCAACAGCTTCCCATGTAAAGCAGGCAAATAACAGAAGCCAGTGAGGGAGAGGCAGGCATGCCTGTCAAAATAAGCTCTATCAGACAGATCGGAAAATTACATAAAACAGCAATCCCAATTGCATGCCGGGTTATCTGAAGAGAGTCATACTTGGACAGGGCTGTTCTGCTTATAACAGATGTCAGTGACCAGCCGATGACAGCGGCAATGGATAACATAGTGCCGATCGGGTCCATATGGATATCGCTCCCAATAATCAGGTATACACCCAATACTGCCAACAGAATACCTGCTATCTTATTAGGGGTTAATTTTTCCTTTAAAATAAGCGCTGCCAGAAGCGTGATTACTACCGGGTTTATGGAGTTAATCAGGGACGCAGTGGTGGAACCTGCCAGTTTTGTTCCCATAAGCTGCATGCCGACAGAGATTGTATATCCAAAGAATCCAAGAATCCATATGTACTTCTGGCAGGTGCGGTCAGGATGGAAAACCGGTTTGTCAGAATTCCTTTTTACATGTGATAAAAACGTCAAAAACAGCCATGCAAGAAGGAAACGTATGAAACACACCGTAAAGGTTGGAAATTCACGCACAACAACCTGGCTGGCAACATAGAGACTGCCCCACAGTACAAAAGTGAGCAACAGGCATATATATGCCTGTTTTTTTGAAATGCAATTCATAACTATCCTTCTTTCAGATTTTAATAGAAAATACTATATCACCTCATGAATCCATTTTCCGCTCATCAATCGAGACACGCACCAAACCGATTTAATGACATAATCGATTCTTAAGCATAACATAATCAGCCATGCCGGCCAATGAAATACGAGTCCTCCGATCGCTCCTAATGGAATTGATATCAGCCACATAAACAGGATATCTGCTTTCATAAGGAATTTCGTATCCCCCCCGCCTCTCAGCACCCCTTTCGTCATAACAATCTGAATTGCCTGGAATAAAACAATCAGCGCATAGGCATTCATCAGCTGACGGGCAATCACAACGGTTTCCGGTGTCAGTTTATACAAGGAAATTGACATTGGTCCAAAAATAAATACCAGCAAAGCACCAATCATGCCAAAAAACACACTGAGCAAATAGAACGTTTCTGCCTGCTCCATTGCCCGCTTTCGATCTCCGGCCCCGATTGTATTTCCGGTAATGATACCGGACGCATTGGAAATCCCCTGAATTACAACGGTACATAACTGATCTATGACCTGACAGATGGCATTTGCGGCTACAACAGCTGCTCCCATATGCCCCAGCACTACAGAAACTATATTTCCGCCCAGCCCCAAAAGTGTATCACTGACCAGTACCGGTGCTCCCACACGGAAATAGCTTCTGTAAAAATCACCGGAAGGAGATTTTAACAGGTGTTTTACCCGAAGTCCCAATCGCTTATCAATAACCAGAATAAATAAAAAAGTAACCGTGAATTCTGCAAGCCGCGCAAGCAGGGTTCCCAATGCTGCTCCGGCAATCTCCAGCCTTGGCGCTCCAAACTTTCCAAAAATAAACATATAGTTTGCAACTATATTGACCATAAAGGAAATCACGGACACTGCAAGTCCCAATCGCACCTGTCCTACCGTTCTCATTAATTGTGCAGCCACAAAGCTGGTTCCGTGAATCACAAAAATAAATGCTGTGATTCTCAGATAACGGATACCTTGTTGAATGACATCCGATTCTGTTGTATAGAGCAGCATGATCTTTTCCGGGAAAAGAAATGTGAGAACAGCGAAAAATAAGGACAATCCACAAGAAAGCCGTATTGCCATATTTAAAGTCTCTCTGACCTTTTCCTTATCTCCTGCTCCCCAAAACTGAGCTGCCAGCACACTGGAACCACCGATGATGCCCAGACATAAAATCTTAAAAAAGTTGTAATACTGATTAGCCAGACTGGAAGCTGACAGCTGAATTTCACCAAAAGCACCCAGCATCATGGTATCCAGCATATTGACGCCCATATTGATTGCCTGCTGCAGCGCTACCGGCAACATGATTGCCAAAACCTGTCTGTAAAACTCTTTTTCTTTTATTAACGAAACTTTCATAGAATCCTCAAGTTACAGGAGTCTCGCGTAAAACCTGATCCGTCTGAGAAACGAATTAATCCAGATACTTACCAAGTCCACCCCATTTTTCCCGGAAAATCTCCTCATCCATCAGTTTCAGATCCGGTGAAATCTCCGGTTTGAATCCCAGTCTGTCCAGAACATCTTTCTGCAGGTCAATACCAGGTGCAATCTCGATCAGAGTCATCTTGTGGTTAATCAGTTTGAATACGGCGCGCTCCGTAATGTAGAGAACTTCCTGGTCCTCCGGTGCATACTGACCTGCAAACGTGATCTGGCCTACCTTCTCCACGAACTTCTGAATCGTACCTTCCTCTACGATTTCCAGCTTGCCGTCACCGACTTTCAGCTGTGCCTTCCCCATCAGAGTACCGGCAAAAATCACTTTCTTGGTCGCACGGGTGATATCAATGAATCCGCCAGGACCGGTCAGGCGCTTGCCCATACGGCTTACGTTATTATTGCCGTCACCATCTACTTCACCGATGCCAAGCACGGTCATATCCAGACCGCCTCCGCTGATTAAGTCAAACATTTCATTCGGAGTCAGGATACACTCCGGATTATATGCGCTGCCGAAGCTTGGAAGTGCAGACGGAACACCGCCGACCATACCACTCTCAGTGCTCATTGTCACATCATTTAAATATCCCTCTTCTGCAACCACCTTCGCCATATCAGCAGGCATGCCTACTCCGAGGTTGATCAGATCTCCCTTCTTCAGTTCCATCGCACAGCGGCGGCATACCACCTTACGCTCGTCAAACGGAATCGGCTCAATGCTGTTTAACGGAATGCGAATGTGTCCGGAATAGGACGGCTCCCAGTAGGTACCCTCTGCCTGCCAGCAGGATTTCGGATCCTTGGCTACTACTACATAGTCAACCAGCGTTCCCGGAATCTTGATTGCTTTCGGATTCAGAGTCTCTTTCTTGGCCAGATACTCAACCTGAACAATGACAATACCGCCGGAGTTCTTCGTTGCGGTTGCCACGGAAAAGCCCTCGTTCACCACGCTCTCATGTTCAAAGGAAATGTTGCCGTTCTCATCTGCAATGGTACCGCGCAGCAAAGCAACGTCACATTTGAAACTCGGATAGAACAGATACTCTTCCCCGTCAATTTCAATCAGTTTTACCAGCTCATCCTTCGCACATTCGTTCATGCGTCCGCCTTCCACACGCGGATCCACAAAGGTACCCAGGCCGGTCTTCGTAATCAGGCCCGGACGTCCTGCCGCAATTTCTCTCCACAGATTGATGATAACACCCTGCGGCAGACAGTGTGTCTCAACCTTGTTCTGGCGTGCGTACTCACACAGGGTAAATGCACTGCCAATATGTGCACTGGACCACTTCGTAACCAGGCCGGGACCAGCCTCACCCAGACGGGTTACACCACGTGCACCATGATCCTTATCCGGCTCAGGCAGACGGTTGCGGTCCCATCCGACAAACTGGTTGCCGTAACCCCAGTCACCCATGGCACTGCCCTGTTTCAGATTCAGATTGCACGGATGCCCCGTCTCACGGAAGCTGTCACGAATCGCACATGCAATCTCTTCCGCCCATCCGGAAAGCCCCATGCCGGCAAGACCAACCGTAGCACCATCCGGAATTAATTTTGCCGCTTCCGCAGCAGTCACAAACTTTGCCATTTCATTTTCCTCCATCTTTAGTTTTTCGCCTTTGGTTCACGAATCAGTACATTGCAGACCATGCCGACTGCTGCCGCACCGATCATTGCAATAAAGGTACTCAGGAAAGATCCGCTTCTATCATACAGCATACCTGCAATCGTGCTTCCGAAAGAAGAAAGAAGCAGATTCATGTTGATGATGGAAAAGTTCACCGGATAGTTTTTGCTTCCCCAATAAGAACGAATGACTGCCGAGTTCATCGGATTGACACCACCATAGGAAAAACCGGTACAGATAAATCCAACTACAATCAGCGCAAAGCTCTTCACAGTCAGCGCCAGGATAATCACTCCCACAGACAGCATGAAAGAAAGCGTGATCAGACTCATCGTTGCCATGCGTCCAGCCTTATCATACAAACCACCAAAAAACAGACGCCCGAAACCGTTACAGATCGAAATCAGACCAACTACGGTAGCAATGGTTCCCGGATTTACCTCCGGTCCCACTTCACCTGCCACTCCGCTTGCCTGAGAAATCAAGGCAAGTCCGGCAGCACTTAAAAGAACGGCCCATGCAAAGTACAGCCAGAAGGAAAAATCCTTCACCATTTCCAGCGGAGCAGCCTCAATACCAACTGCTTTCCGCATCCCCTCAGACTTCTGCACAGCAAGGCCGGCCAGATCTTCCGGCATCGGCTTCACAAAGAAAAAACCACATACCGCAATCGCAATCAGGAGTATCACACCGAACATAACAAATGTGGTTCTCCAGGCAGCCACACCCACTCCGGACGGAGTGACCGCCTGATAGATTTTCCCCACAATGAAGCTGCTGAATCCGAATCCAAACAGCAGGATTCCGGATACCATGCCCTGCTTATCCGGAAACCAGCCCAGCATCGTACTCATGACCGCATTGTACACAAGACCGGATGCAAACCCACAGCATACACCATATCCAAGATACAGCATTGTGGTGCTGTTTGCTCTGGATGCGATCAGAAATCCCAGGAAAAAGCATACCGCCGATATCCATACCGTGAGTTTCGCCGGAATTTTCCCGTTGAGCATGCCGCCAGCGAATCCTCCGATACAGAAGAAAAACATACAGATCGTAAACGTCAGGGACAACTGTGCTTTCGTCCACTCCGGAAAATATGCTGCAATAGGAGTGGAGATCACACTCCAGGCATATACCAGACCAGCCATCAGCAGTACCAGCACTCCTACCACAGCATAGGTCCAGCGATTCCATTTCTTACTCATTTCGCTTCTCTTGCTTTCTTCACAGCATCAATCATCAGCGGAACTACCTCAAACAGATCACCGACAATACCGTAGTCTGCTGCTTCAAAAATCGGAGCGGTCTCGTTCACATCTACAGCAATGATCAATTCGGAATCCTGCATACCGGCTTTGTGCTGGATCGCACCGGAGATACCAAGCGCTACATAGATACGCGGATGTACCGTCTTACCGGTCTGTCCCACCTGATGATCGGAAGTCAGCCATCCTGCATCCGTAACTGCTCTGGATGCACCTACAACGCCGCCGCCCAATGCTTCTGCCAGCTCTTCTGCCAGCTTGATGCCCTTCTCGGGATCCTTGCTGATACCGCGGCCTACGGATACTACAATATCTGCACCGATCAGATCAACCAGTTTTCTGGTCTCTTTTACAACTTCCAGAACCTTCGTCTTCAGATCAGCCTCACTCAGGGCAACTGCTGCACGCTCGATCTCACATGCATCTGCTCTCGCCTGATCAAAAGCAGCTTTCTTCATAACGCCCGGACGTACCGTAGACATACATGGACGGAATCTCGGACAGATAATGGTTGCCATCAGGTGTCCTCCGAATGCCGGACGGGTCATCTTCAAATTGGTATCTTCCATCTTGAATTTCACAGAATCTACATCAATCGTGGAAGACTCTCTCAAGAACTGTACATACTTATCCATGTCGATATCCAGATGCGTACAGTCAGCCGTAAGACCGGTATGCAGTCTCGCAGCCACACGCGGACCCAGATCGCGTCCGATATTGGATGCTCCAATCAGCAGAACCTCCGGCTTCTTATCCATCACGATGTCACAGATCACCTTGGTATAAGCATCCGTCGTATATACTTCCAGCGCCGGATCAGCAGCCACGATCACCTTATCTGCTCCGTAACCGCCCAGTTCTTTTGCAGCACTCTCAATATTCTCACCGCCCAGCAGAATACCAACCAGCTTGGATCCTCTTTCATCTGCCAGTTTTCTTCCTTCGCTGATCAACTCAAAATCGGTATTCATCAGCTTTCCTTCACGCTGCTCACAGAATACCCAGATATCACTGAATTCATTAATTTCAGCACTGTTAAAAGCCATATTCTCATCCTCCACTTTCCTAGATTACATGTTTTGCAGCGAGCTGGCTGACTAATTTGTTGACAGCTTCTTCACTGGTTCCGGTCAGCATCTGACCCGCTCCCTTCTGCGGAGGAGTAAATGAACGGAAGATGTTGGTCGGAGATCCTTTCAAACCGATGGTAGTCGGATCAATCAGCGGTTCATCCTTCAGTGCGTTGTAATCCAGTACGGTAATCGGCTTATCATAGCACTCCAGAATTCCCTTCACGGTCAGATAGCGCGGAGCATTCAGTTCTTTCACGCAGGTAACCAGACACGGAGTCTGTACTTCCACATTCATATAACCGTCTTCCAGCAGACGTTTTACCACCAGCGTATTGCCCTCTTTCTTAATATCTGCTGCATAGGTAACCTGTGGAATATTCAGCTTCTCTGCGATCTGCGGTCCCACCTGAGCGGTATCACCGTCAATAGCCTGACGTCCGCAGAAAATCACATCCTCTTCACCGACACCCAGATTGTGCAGTGCACCTGCAATAATCTGAGACGTTGCGAATGTATCCGATCCTCCGAATTCACGTCCGGAAATCAGAACCGCATCATCTGCACCCATTGCAATCAGTTCTCTGAGCATGCCTTCTGCCGGCGGCGGTCCCATAGTCACTGCAGTAACCTGACATCCGGTCGCATCCTTCAGCTCCAGGGCTGCTTCCATAGCGCTCAAATCGTCCGGATTGATAATCGTTTCCATCGATGCACGGTTCAGGGTGCCGTCATCGTTTACAGCTACTTTTCCGGATGTATCCGGAACCTGTTTTACGCATACAAAAATTCTCATTATGGTCTCCTCCTCCTACTTCAACAGACTTCTGGAAATAACAATCTGCTGTACCTGGCTGGTTCCCTCGTAAAGTGTCATGACTCTTGCATCACGGTACAGACGCTCTACCTTGTAATCTTTAATAAAGCCATAACCGCCATGAACCTGAATTGCCTTTCCTGCAACACGGTTTGCCATCTCAGAAGCATAATACTTCGCCATGGAACACAACATGGATGCATCCTTATCCCCTGCATCTTTTGCCATAGCGGTGCGGTAAATCAGGCTGCGGGCTGCCTCAATCTCAGTTGCCATATCAGCCAGCATAAAGCTGACACCCTGATTATAGGAAATCGGTTTGCCGAACTGTTTTCTCTCTTTTGCATACTTGACAGCCTCATCCAGACAACCCTGAGCCAGTCCCAGAGACTGAGCCGCAACACCCAGACGTCCGCCGTCCAGAGTCTTCATTGCCACTGCATATCCTTTGTCTAACGGTCCTAAAAGGTCGCTCTTATGTACACGTACATTTTCAAACACAATATCGCTGGTCGGATAGCCTGCAATACCCATTTTCGGCTCCGGCTTGCCACAGGAAACACCCGGAAGCTTCATATCCACAATAAACATGGAAATACCTTTTGGTCCCTTCAATGCCGGATTGGTTCTTGCATATACAACTGCATAATCAGCTATCGGTGCACCGGAAATAAAGCATTTACGACCATTCAGCACATAGTAATCTCCGTCAGCTGTCGCTCTTGTAGTCATACTGCCGGCATCC
>JALFHZ010000181.1 GCA_022776445.1 Lachnospiraceae bacterium | reverse complement strand
ATAATAATACCGCCACTCACATCCCAGGCTGCTGGTTTCTCCCAGCCGTATTTCACCTGCCGGCACAGCTTCCTGTTTTTCTGTAATCAGCGAACGCAGATACTTTTCATAACGAAGCTGATTCTCATCCGTTGCAGTATCCACAAATGCTTCTTCACGCAGTCCCGAAATCAAATACCTGGTAATAAATCCTTCTGAATTCAAGTGACTCGTTTTCATCCTGTTTCTTTCCTCCTGCTCTTCCTTTATCAGCCCTTGACAGCACCTGAAGTCATACCGCTCATAAAATATTTGCTGGTAAATAGATAAATGATCACAATTGGAATAATCGAAATAGCCGCGCCTGCAAACATCAGGTTCCAGGCCGCCGTTCCATCTCCACTATTCTTCAACATGGTTACACCGACCGTCAGAGGACGCATTTTCTCATTTGACATGGTAAATACCAGTGGCATAATATACTCATTCCACCCTGCCCGAAAAGACAGCAAACCTGTAGTTGCCAGAATCGGTTTCAGCAATGGAAGAATAATCATGTAATAAATCTGAAAAAATGTGCAGCCATCAATCTTTGCAGCCTCATCCAGCTCTTTTGCTATCGTATTCATATAGCCTCTTACCAGGAAAATATAGGTTGCCTGCCCGGTTCCGGCTCCAATTAAAATGATGCTGATAAAAGAAGTATTCATCTTCACCTTAACAGCCAGTTCAAACAAAGGTCTCAGTGTAACACTTCCCACATTAACAAACATAAATGCTACAAACAGACTATACAGCAGTTCCTTTCCCCTGAAATTTTTTCTGGCAAATACATACCCTGCCATGCTGGTAGAAATCAGCGTCACGGTCATAATTCCCACACTGATGATAATACTGTTAATCGTATATCTGGCAAAATTGGCCTTTTCCCAGGCTTCCTTATAATTATCCAGAATGAATTTTTCAGGCAGCAGTTTAGTTCCTCCGCGAAGCAGCTCCGCATTTTCCTTAAAGGAACCCAGAATAATATAAATCAGAGGATATAATGTAAAAGCTGCCACTATTACCAGAAACAAGGTAAGCAGTGGCCGGATGATTTTTGTTCGCGTAGAATATACTGTATGACTTTTTTCCATAGTTTCCCTCCTATAACACATCATCCAGTTTTCTGGAAACAAACAGGTACAAAGCAGTCACCATACCGATCATCAGAGCTGCCACCACACTCAGCATCGTTGCATATCCAATCTGCGGAGTTGTGCTGGAACTGAAAATCAACTTATAAATATAGGAAAACATAACGTGTGAACGATTGTTCGGTCCCCCGTCTGTCAATACCAGAATGGACTGATAATCCTTGAACGCAGTTGTAATTGCCAGCATCAAAATGACCTTCAGCACCGGGCTCAGCATCGGAAGCGTAATATAACCGAATGTTTGCACTCCGTTTGCTCCGTCAATTCTGCTGCTTTCATAGATTTCCTCGGGAATACTCGTCATTCCGGAAATAAACAGTATCATATAGTTTCCGAATCCGCCCCAGACAGCCACGATTGTAATGGATATCATAACAATGCTTGCATTGCCAAGCCAGTCAATCGGAGCCGAAATAATTCCCAGTTTCTGCAAAGATGCATTCAGCACCCCATTATAAACAGCAAAAATAAAACCAAAGATCAAGCTGTAAATTGCCGCACTGATGACTGTAGGCATAAAATAAATTCCACGGAAAATGCCGGTACCTTTTAATTTCTGATTCAAAAGTACGGCAAGAAGTAATGACAGCGGAATAATAATAATTAATTTCATTCCCGCATATTCAAAGGTATGAATAACACTTCTCCAAAACGTCTGATCTTCCAGCATCCGGAAAAAGTTTCTGCTTCCTGTAAAGTACGCTTTAAATCCATTATAATCATAGCAGATGTATCGAAATAACCAGAAAAACGGGTAAATAGACATTGTCGTAAGGAGAAACACGGAAGGCAGAAGCATGAAAAATGCGGAAAAATCGCCTCTGCTTCTGGCCTTTGCCAACTTTTGAGAAAAACTGAGTTTCTTTTTATTATTCATATGAACCTCCTGTGCAAAACAGAGGAGAACCGCAAGACCCTTGCCGGTCATCCTGCAGTTCTCCTCTGCACATTTTCAGAATTCACTTCCAGCACATTATTCTGTGTATTCGATCGTTCCCTGATTCGGATGAAGCGGATCAAAATCTTTAATTACAATTCTCTTGACTTTTCCAAGTTTGATATCATTTTCCAGTGCGTTATTGTAACGTTTATTCAGATCTGCAATGGCTTCATCGGCACTTACATCACCCATAATTGCACGCCAGATCACGGTGCCATAATCGTCACCTTCAAGGGAAATTGCCGGTACTGCTGGATAAACGCTTTCATAATCTTTCAGTTCGAAATCCGCCAGACGTCCGGTCTTGGACTTATCAATTACGCTGTCCATATAACCGGAAATCGGAAGGTACAAACCGGCTTCCAGATATCCCTTTAAGAATTCTTCACTGCTGAAGTATTTGATTACTTCCCAGGCTTTATCTTTGTTCTTACTGGATGAGAACAACATATAACCTTTCTGTGGCTGAATCGTTTGAGCGCCTTTTCTGGTTCCGTCCAGAGTCGGCACTTCTGCAACGCCCCACTCAAACTTGTCAATCGGGAACTGTGAAGTGAACACACCGGCTTCCTGTGAAGCATTTCCCCAGATACCAAAGGTTCCTTCCACAAACTGTGCTCTCATGGCATCTACTCCCTGAGTCGGTGATCCCGGAAATACACTGTCATTTTCGAAAAACTTGTGAGCAGTTTCAATCACAGGTTTGTAACCATCAAAATTGAACGTACCGGTCTTATAGTCATAACGATAGATGCCGCTGGTTTCAGCCACTCCCTCCAGCCATCTGTTAAACGGCACAGCCTGCGTAAAACCAACTCCGTAATAAATGCCATTGCCATCCTTAGTAATCTTATCAGCAAGCTCCACCACGCCATCCAGTGTGTCCGGGAACTCCGTGCAGCCTGCTTTTTCAACCAGTTCCTTATTATATTCCAGTCTTGTACCGCTTCTCATTCCTGTCGGAATCCAATATACATTTCCTCCAATCATATTGATTCCTTCAAACTGCAGTCTGCTGGCCTCGGTAACTTTTTCATATTCTGGATCAGTAATGTAATCATTCAACGGATCAATGATTCCTGCTTCCACAAAGGTTTTCAAATCGAAACCACTGGTTGCACCGCCTATCACCGCAACATCAGGTGCCGTACCAGAAGAAAAGGCCAACGCCATCATATTCGGATAATCATCGGTGATGACATTCAGTTCAATCTTGATCCCTTTATCATTGTTTGCATTGAACTCTTCAACCTTGGACTCCACATACGCGGAATCATGCCGCTCCGGAGTCCACACTGTGATCACCGTCTGCCCTCCGGAATCCTTTTTTGTCTCCTCAGCCTTTTCCGCTTTCGTTTCCCCACTGTTCTGCGCCGCCTCACTGCCTGCTGTCTGCGTGGTTGCCGTTGTTCCGGAACTTCCGCATCCTGTCAATGACGCTACCATAACCCCTGCGAGTATGACACTCACAAATCCTTTTTTCTTCATACGTTCCTCCTTTATAAGATTTTATCGGATAAGCTTATCCTAACACGATTATTCAGAAATCTTAATCACACTTTCCATGAAAAATGTTACCTTTTTCATCATTTTATATAAATCATTTTGATCTATTTCCTCTTTTATGGTATATTCTTTACAGTTATTCAAACAACAGGATTGATTGGAAAGGAGTATATGCGATGAACAACAGACCTGTCACAAAAGTTTTAATCGCTGATGATGAAACTGCAATCCGAAACGGTCTGTATACTGCTGTTTCATGGAAAGAATTGGATATGTCTGTAACAGGTTCTGCCAGAGATGGACAGGAAGCCTGGGAATTGATCAATTCCACCAGACCGGATATTATTATTACCGATATTCGAATGCCCAGGTTAAGCGGACTCGATTTAATCGAACTTTGTCGGAATCATGAAATTCCTTGCCAGTTTATCATTTTAAGCGGATACGATGATTTTTCTTATGCGCAGACTGCGATCCGATACGGTGCAAGGGCCTATATTCTGAAACCACTCAATATCGACGAACTTACAGATATTCTGAAATCACTGAAAACAGAACTTGATAAAATGAACCGGGATCGTCTGTCAGATCCGTCTGTCTATCAGACCCTTCAGACCTCCTCAAAAAAACTGTTTCTGAACCAACTGATCCATAACGAATTTCGTTATGTCAGCGATATTCATAAGCGCATGGAAGATTTTCCACACCGCCTGTCCGAAAAATCCTATCTGGTAGCCGTGTTTTCCGTAACTCCGGAAGATGCTGCCCGGATTCCATCTTTATCCGAGACAGTCGCCAGATCTTCGCTGACCATTCTGGAACCACTGCTGGGAGAAATCTGGGACAGTTCTTCCGACCAGATTGTTGCAATCCTGTATTTACCTGATTCCGGCGGAAGTAATGCCGTGAAAAAACACATTCAGTCTCTTTTGTCCCGCTTAAGACAAGACCTTGGGATCCGCATTTCAGCCGGAATCGGTTCTTCCGAGACAGAACTGATTCATGTTTCCCGCTCATACACAAATGCACTGAATGCACTGTCTTACCAAATATATGAGACCAATCAGGACATATACGATGAAAGCGTCATCTGCCAGCTTCCCCCGGTTCTGTCCTCCAACGGAATCCACACGGAAAACCTGATCGATGCCATTCAAAAAGGAGATAACAAAGCCATCATCCACTATTGCCGGGACTTTTTCCATTCCCTTTTATATGTTCCAATGCCACCGCCTTCCTATATTCGAGGCATGAGTATTTATCTTGTAACCGATGTACAAAATTCCCTCCGAAAACAGCTCACGGAAGATATTGGTCTCTTTTCCGAAATACCTTATAAAAATATCAATCGTTTTATTACCCTTCATCAAATAGAAGAATGGGTAACCGAGCTGCTGATCGAATACAGCGATCTGTTAAGCCAATATTTTCAAAATCATAAAAACGAAGTCATTACAAACGCAAAACAGTATATTCACAACCATATGAATAAAAAAATCCAGGCAGAAGACGTTGCGGCTCATGTTAATTTAAGTACCTCTTATTTCACCATCTATTTCAAAGCAAAAACCGGAATCAATTTCCGGGACTATGTACTGAAAGTCAAAATCGAAGAAGCGAAACGGCTGTTGAAAACATCCGGAGACAATATCAGTCAGGTCGCCTATGCAGTTGGATACGATGACTATCGTTCCTTTTATCGGGCATTTAAAAATTATACAGGACTGACACCATCGGAATATCAGACATCCGAAAGAAATGAGGCATTATGAAATCATTGACCAACTATATCGCCAATTTAAAAATATCCTATAAAATATGCTTATGTATGCTATTCATCTCGCTGACTCTTTCCCTCTTTCTGGGTTTATTTACCGGCTGGTACTTTATGCGGCTTTACCAGGAAGACAATTATATTCAGACTGCGGATTCCATCCAGATCGGAAGTCAGTCGCTGGAAGACTCCTATCATACACTGCTGTCCAATGTCATTGACATGGCTTCGCGCGCAGAATTTACAGTGCTTGTGGAAGATGCCCATAAAGGTGCTGTAGAAAAATATGGAAAAAACAATGCTATGATTCAGGATTCCTTGTCTACCCTGACGGTATCGCATTCTATGCTGGATTCCGTCATCATACTGGGAAAAAACGGAGAACGGTATTCACTCTTTTCCAATACACTGAAAAAAGAATTTCTCCTCACTTTAAATGCAGGCTGGGATATGAATTCCGTTCACGGTATTACCTGGTTTCCCACATGCAGAAGTCCGTTTACAAAGAATAATGCTACGATTCCCGTCATTGTCCCGATCGGACAGATGAAGCAGAGCCGTTATTTGAATATTGTGGATGATCCACAGGAAGCAGATGTATTTATCATTCTTCTTCTGGACCGCCAGAAAGTAGAGGAACGCCTGGCGCTGGGCAAATCCAACTATACAGACCGAATCATGTACCTGACAGATTCCTGCGGTAAGAATCTCAGTATGACGGAAGAATCCCTCTATTTTGAGCTGGTTTCTCAACCAGAAACTTCTGCACTGATATCTGCCTGCCAAAACCAGGAGCTCCGGCTTCTGGCAGACACTCCGAATTACAGTCTCTACTCCAGGAAATTGAATTTCTGCAATCTGAATCTGGTATGTATTCTGAGTAAGCATACATTAAAACAACGTATCTTCAAAA
>JALFHZ010000124.1 GCA_022776445.1 Lachnospiraceae bacterium | reverse complement strand
ATCCAGCAGGCTCAGATCAAATACGGTTCCCCGGTTGGCAAGCGCCGCTACATAGCGTGAAAGCTGAACATTGGCATAAGAGTTGGTACCCTGTCCCATGGCAGAACGCTCCGGGTCCTCTGTCGTCAGCTCCGGCGTCGTCTCCGGAATCTCAATACCGCTCGGGCGATCCAGCCCGAACATAGACGCATATTTTCGAAGCGTGGAAATACCCATGTCGGTAGAATAAACCACCTGCTCATTGTCCATCGCCAGACGATGCGCAACCTCGGCCACAAAATAGTTGCAGGAATTTTCAATTCCGCCCGCAACGGTCAACTCACCGTGACGCCCCGGATAGATCCAGCATTTGATTGGCGGCTCCACTTCATCATAAATACCGGTACAGTTGATTTTCTCATAAGGTGTAATGACACCTTCCTCCAGCCCGGCAATCATCGTAATCGGCTTGAACGTGGAACCGGGTGCCTTCTTGGCTTGCGTAGCATTGTTGTAAAGCGGAAGGGAAAGATCTTCCTGCAGCTGATAATAATAAGCTGCGTCGACCGCCCCGGACAGCCGGTTGTTGTCATAGCTCGGATATGTGACCAGTGCACGGACTTCTCCGGTATTGACATCGGTAATCACAACACCGGCCGTACACGGATCCAGCGCCAGCTGTGCCGGTGTAATCTCCAGACTGGAAATCTTGTCAATCATGAAAGTATAGGCATAATTCTCACCATTTGCCGTCAGAAGCTGCACCTGCTGCGCATCGTAAGGCAGTATTCCCTGCGCATAGAGTGCCAGACACAGCTGCCGACCGGTAACCGTACCGTCATTGATCAGATACCGGTATATCTTCTTGGTAAATTTATTGTCATCCTGAAGCTGTTCCAGAACATAATTTACAATCTCAAGGAAGATATCGTCCGCGCTGGAGTATTTGCTTGCGATCTTCAGCTTTGTCGTATCGATCCAGTTGTCGGATATGCCCGCATAGAGATAATCCCGCAGACTGATATTGTCCTCCTTCCAGGACAGATACGCCTCACTGTTTACGTCAATGTTTTCCTTCTTCACAATTCCGACCGTTGGATCTGACAGATACGTATAGATATAAACCATATACGCCATCATATCCTCCGGAAGATCCTTCATCAGAGTGGCATTCTCACTCATCAGCTCATTGCGCAGCTGATCCAGAACGCGGGCTTTGGAATGCGTATAACGCCCGTAGATCTCGCGCTCAATATCCGATGCCTCTTCTCCGGCCATATGGCTTAAGGATAATACATTGTTGTTAATCAGCTGATAGTAGGCATCCTTGATCGGAATCATCTTTTTGGACGCATCCGCGGTATTGTCCGGATCCACGTCATAATTCACCAGATGCTGTACCAGAACTCCGGCCAGATGCTGTTCGATCAGATGATAGATACCAATCTGAAGGTCACGGTCGATGGTCAGATACACATCATTGCCGGAAGTCGGGTTTGTCTCCGAGGTTACTTCCATGACACTTCCGACGTTATTGACAATCAGATGCTTATATCCTTTTTTGCCCTGCAGCTCCAGTTCCATAGCCGCCTCAATGCCGGTTCGGCCAACGATATCCGTCAGCTCATATTCCGGATTGGTTTTGCGCAGCTCTTCCAGCTGATCCTCCTGCACCTTGCCGGTATATCCGATAATCGGCGCAAAATAAATGCTGTCATTATAGACACGGATGGTGGATTCCTCGATACTGACCCCTTGAAGATCAGCGGTATTTTCCAGTATCTCCGCAACCGTTGCCTCATCCACATGGGATGTAATCGTTGTGGTTTCATACTTTTTGTAAGCAGTCAGAGACATCGTATAGCGAATATCAACCAGCTGCAGTGCTTCCGAATCCGTCAGAAGAATCGGATTTCCCCGCTCGTCCTTCAGGTCTTTCAGTCCATAACGCTTCTCACGGATCGCAAAGGCTTCCCGTGCCGTAATCGCAGAAGGGTATTTTCCCTTCTCATCATCCAGCGCGTCCACAGATCGTACACCGTAATAATCCCGCAGGAAACGCTTCCGCGCCGCCTCCGACCCGCTGGTATAGATCATGTTTCCGTCCGCATCCAGTCCGATCTCCAGTTTTCCCTGCACCTGATATCCATGACGATTCAGAATATGAATCAGATCAAGCAGCATGTAATTGATGGAATTTCCCGGGTAGGCACCGGTATCCTGAACCGCAACGGTATAGGCCAGCTTATTGTATGCCAGAAGCTTGCCGCTGCAGTCATAGATATTGCCGCGGGTTCCGGGTGTCTTGACCACCTTCTCCGTAAGCTGCACATACTTCTCCTGATATTTTTCCCCGTCGATAATCTGCATATGAAACAGTCTGGTAATCAGGACCGCAAACATCCCGGTAAATACCAGTGCAAGTGCAAACAGCCTTGATCGCAGTATTTTTCTCAACAGTTCCCTTAATATTTCCAGTAAATCATTCAGCACTTGTTCTCAGTCTCTCCTATTTTCCATTTCTTTCAGCCTTCTGTTGGTGAACAGGAAGAACCTGTAGATCAGCAGCGTTGTAACAATGGTGAAAATTGTCTCCGGTATAATAATCTCCCTGGTATAATAAAGCAGATCCAGCCTGCTCCGGATCAGGAAACGGAATACGTAAATATATCCGTTGTAGATCAGTTCGTTCACCAGGCTCAGGATCAGCGGCAGCGTAATATAATCCTCATAATAATACCGGGTAAAAATGCCGTTGAAATACCCGATATTGATAAACAGAAGCGTGTAAAAACCGAAAGGACCGCTGTAAAACAAATCCAGAAGGATTCCCGCAAGCAGTCCATACAGCATTCCGGCTTTCTGTCCATAAATAAACCCGAAGCTGAAGGTAAGAATCAAAAGAAGATTCGGTGTCGCCGACAGAAACGGGATCAGAGGAAACACACCGTTCTGGATCGTAAAAGCCAGAAACAAAAGACCTACGTTTATTATCATCCTTCTCATTGAGCCTCCTCCTGCTGCGGCACGGAACTGTCTTCTGCCGTTCCGTTCATGAGATCCTCCTTCAGTGTAGTAATCACTAGAACTTCCTGCAGGCTGTCAAAATGTGCCACCGGAATCAGATATCCGGACCGGGTCAGTCTGGTCTCGTCGGTCGTAATATCGGTCGCATACCCGATCAGAATCCCGGGAAGGAATTTGGAACTGATATTGGAAGTTACAATCCGGTCTCCGTCTTTGATATCTCCGTCTGTCATAATGTTGTTGATCTGAAGGCGTCCTTCTTCGAACAGCATCAGATTGCCGGCTACGATACAGGTATCCCCCGACTGCTGCGCCATACCGCTGACACGGCTGACATCATCGATAATCGAACGGACAGTCGCATAATTCGCCCCCACATCGGTCACAATTCCGACCAGACCGCCGCCTGCAATCACATTGGCATCGACACGGACGCCATCAGAAGCCCCTTTGTTGATCCGGAACACCTGAAACCAGTCTCCGGAATCCTTGGCAATCACACGCGCGCCGATCTTGTCATACTTCATATATTCCTGATCCAGCTCATAAAGCTCCCGCAGGCGCTGCAGTTCAAACTGTTCCGACTGCAGCCGGCTGTTCTCCTCAATCAGGGTATCAATTTGAGCCTGAAGAAGCTGCTTCTCCTCCATGGCGCTTTTCATGGTACTATAGCTGCTTATGCCGTTGTAAAGCGTCGTACCGGCACGGTTGACCCCGGACTGAATCGGTATCAGAAAATATCCGATGCCGCTTCGGAGCGGATTTAGAAATCCATCCTTAAACGATGTAATTGCAATCAGTATGATGCAGAATACGGATAAACCGATTAAAACATATTTGCTTCTCTTAGATTCCATCTATATCAATCCTCGTTCTTTCAGACTTACAAAGGAGTTGTCGCCTATAATAATATGATCCAGGACAGGAATGCCGATCCATTCACCGGCCTCTTTAATACGCTTCGTCAGGAGAATATCTTCTTTACTCGGCTCGGGATCGCCGCTCGGATGATTGTGCACCAGAATCATCGTCACAGCCTGGTACCGCAGTGCCTCAATCAGAATCTCCCGAGGGGCCGCCAGAGATGCGTTCACCGTCCCCTTCGACAGCAGCGTATCCCGGATCAGCACCTGCTTGGAATTGAACATCATCACATGGAACTGTTCCTGTGTCTTGTGACGCATATCTTCCTGATAGTAGGCAGCTACCGATTCCGGATTCTGAAAAACCAGAGTTTCCTCCATGGCCCTGCGCTTCCAGATCCGCCTCGACAGCTCCCCGATGCAGAGAAGCTGCGTTCCTTTCACCTTTCCAATCCCCTTGATCGTCATCAGTTCCGGCAGAGAAAGGTGCAAAAGCCCTAAAATACCCTCCTTCGGATAATTTAGGGCCAGTACTTTCGATGCAAGCTCGAGGGAATTGTCCTCCCGCGAACCGGTCCGTATGATAATGGAAAGCAGTTCAGCATCACTGAGTGCCTCCGGGCCTTCCCGCAGACAACGTTCATAGGGTCTGTCATCATTCGGAATATCTTTTATCTTTATATGGCTCATGATTTCCTCCTTACGTGACTCTCCAGGTACGAATTCGGAAACAGAACGCAGCGATTCAGGAAAATGTCCTGTCCTGAGCAGTTACAGTTTAACACAAAACTTTTTTCGTGTATACAGGAAATGGAAAACTTTAGAAACCCTTTATAATTCCCGCATCCACCATTTTCTGAAGTGACATCAGAATGCCAAGCTTCGCGTGATACCAGGTCAGTCCTCCCTGAAAATACACCGCATACGGCGGCTTGATCGGACCGTCCGCGCTCAATTCAATGGAAGAGCCCTGTACAAATGCACCTGCTGCCATAATGACCGGTGCGTCATAGCCCGGCATATCCCACGGTTCCGGACTGACGTAGCTGTCTACCGGAGCCGCCGCCTGGATTCCCTGGCAGAAGGCGATGACGCCCTCCGGGGTGCCGAAAGTGATAGCCTGGATAATGTCGTAACGTTCTTCACTTCCGTTGGGAACCACTGCAAACCCCAGCTTCTCATAGACATTGGCAGCAAACACCGCGCCCTTCAGAGCGCCGGCCACCACGGTAGGAGCCAGAAACAGACCCTGATAAAAGGAAGTATTCAGTCCAAGACTTGCACCGACCTCCTTGCCCAGTCCCGGTGCGCTGAGCCGGTAGGAGGCCCGATCGATGCAGTCCTTTCTTCCCACGATATAACCGCCGATCGGTGCCAGACCGCCGCCCGGATTCTTAATCAGCGATCCCACGATCATGTCGGCTCCCACATCCGTCGGTTCTATGGTCTCCACAAATTCCCCGTAGCAGTTGTCAACCATACAGATGACCTCGGGCTTTATGCTCTTGATAAAGGAGATCAGTTCACCGATCTGCTCCACAGACAGCGTCGGTCTGGGATCGTAGCCTTTGGAGCGCTGAATGGTAACCAGCTTTGTTTTCTCGTTGATGGCGTTCCGGATTCCTTCGTAATCAAATTTCCCGCCCGGCAGCAGATCCACCTGACGGTATGAAACACCGTATTCTTTTAAGGAACCGACGGATTCCCGGATTCCGATGACCTCTTCCAGGGTGTCATACGGCTTTCCGACAGGGGAAAGCAGCTCGTCGCCCGGACGAAGATTGCCGGACAGAGCAACATGAAGGGCATGTGTCCCGCTGATCAGGTTGGGGCGCACCAATGCTGCCTCCGCATGGAACAGGCTTGCGTACACTTCCTCCAGCGTATCACGCCCGAGATCGTTATAGCCATATCCGGTAGTCGCAGCAAAATGCACATCGCTGACCCGGTTGTCCTGCATGGCCTTGATAACCTTCATCTGATTGTATTCCGCTGTACGGTCGATTTTTTCAAAACGCGGTTTCAGGCTTTCTTCTATTTCCGTGCAAAAGGAAAGTACCTTCCCGCTGATGCCAAGCTCCGCATACATTTCATTTAAATTCATGGTTTTGTTCTTCTTTCTTACTGTTCTTTTGGTCAGCCGGCAGAATCTCCAGCTGATATCTTTCCCGGATCTCTGTCAGAAGATGATCCAGTACCTTGTTTTTGTCATAATCAAATTCCGGCAGATTCAGCCAGCGCACATCCCGCTCCCGCTTAAACCAGGTGATCTGGCGCTTGGCAAAATGCCTTGTATCACGCTTCAGCACATAGACAGCTTCTTCCAGCGTGCAGTCTCCGTTCAGATAATCCAGAATTTCCTTATATCCCAGTCCCTGCATGGAAACCATCCCGCGGCGGCAGCCCATGCGTTTCAGTGTTTCCACTTCCTGCACCAGCCCCTGTTCCAGCATCTGATCCACTCTGCGTTCAATGCGTTCATAGAGCCGGCTTCGGTCCGTATTTACTACATAATAAAGGAAATCGTAAGGAGATTCCTTCTGCCGCTCTGCTTCATTGTGCTCCGAGATCTTCTCTCCGGTCTGCCGGTAATACTCCAGTGCGCGGATCACCCGCTTGACATTGTTGCTGTGAATGGCCTGCGCTGATTCCGGATCTGCTTCCGCCAGCATCGCATGCAGATAATCGCTGCCCTTCTCACGGGCCAGCTGCTCCAGTTCCTCCCGAATCTGCTGTCCCTCCGGATTTTCCCTGAAATCAATATCATAAAGAAGGGCCTGGATATAAAATCCGGTTCCGCCTGCCACAATGGGAATCTTTCCGTGCGCGTAGATTTCTTCCAGAGCTTTCTTTGCCAGCTGTTGGAAAATCACCACATTGAAATCCTCGAAAGGCTCCAGCACATCGATCAGGTGATGGGGAATCCCCTGCATTTCTTCCGGCGTCACCTTGGCAGATCCGATATCCATGTAGCGATAGACCTGCATGGAATCCGCGCTGATAATCTCTCCGCCAATCGCCTTTGCCAGCCGGATGGAAAGATCCGTTTTTCCGACGGCCGTCGGTCCGGTCAAAATAATTAATGGCCGTTTTTCCATCATTGTCCATTCCTTTCCCGAATCATGCTTCTATAATTTATGATACTAGGGTCAAAAGGTCATGTATGACATGCTTGCATGCCAATACATGACTTTGGGACCCGCAAAAACATGAGAAAGTAGCCCGATCAGGGCGAATTCCGAATGTTTTTAGGATTGCGGGAGCATGAAATGCGGAGCAATCCGTGTATCATAGGGGTCAAAATACCTTTTGACCCCAACATCATAATTTATACAATCCGCTTGAATTTTTTCTCAAGCTCATATTTGCTCATGGAGATAATGGTAGGACGACCATGCGGACAGGCGTATGGATTGTCCAGCTCCAGAAGCTGATCAATCAGACGGTCCGCTTCCAGACTGCTCATCGCATGGTTGCCTTTCACCGCCGCCTTGCAGGACATGGATGCGACCTTCTCATAGATAATCTGAGGATCTGAGACTGCTGTCTCATCCGACAGACTGTCCAGCATTTCCATCAGAAGCTCCTTTTTGGCAATTGCAAACAGATTTCCCGGCACGCCGCGGACCGCATATTCCTTGCCGCCAAACGGCTCGATCTCGAATCCGATATCGGTAAAATATTTCATATGCTTTTTCAGAAGCACTTCTTCATTGCTGCCAAGTGTCAGAATAATCGGCGGATTGACCATCTGTGAAGTGTACTCCCGGGTCTTTAAGGATGCCATGGTTTTTTCATAGAGCACTTTTTCATGCGCCGCATGCTGATCAATGATATAAAGCTGCTCTTGAAACTCCACCAGCCAATAGGTATCAAAAAGCTGTCCGATCAGCCTGTGACGGCTGCGCGCCTTCGGCTCCAGAAGCTTCTCAGCAATCAATTCCAGCTGCTCCGGCTTTGGCTGTCTGACGGATGCAGCCGGAGTCTTACAGACGGTATACGCAGTCTGATTTTCCCGCATCAGCGGTTTTTCTGTCTGAGGTTTTTCTGTCTGAGGTTTTTCTGATCTCGGCTGCAGCTGCTCCAACCGCTTTTTTTCAAACGGTTCCGGAATCGGAATCCGCTTTTCCTGTGTCAGCTTCCTCAATTCCCGCGCTTCTTCTTCCCGCTTCTTTTTTTCATCCAGAATCACCTCCGGAATCAGTTCCTTGTGCATCAGAGCATCCGAAACCGCATCGCGAATCTGGCAGAAAATCGCCTCACCGTCCCGGAAGCGCAGTTCCATCTTGGTCGGATGGACATTGACATCCAGATACTCCGGCTCGATGGATATATGCAGCATCGTGAACGGGTATTTGTGCTGCATCATAAACGGCTTATAGGCTTCTTCAATCGCCTTACAGATAATACCACTTTTGATATATCTTCCGTTAATAAAATAATTCTCAAAATTGCGGTTGCTTCGCGCAATCACCGGCTTCCCGATCAGTCCGCTGATGGAGATCACTTCGGTCTTGTGTTCCAGCGCAAGCAGATTGGCAGTGATCTCACGCCCATAGATCGTATACACAATATCCTTTAAATTATGGTTTCCGGAGGTATGCAGTTTATTCTGGTTGTTCTGAATAAAACGAATGGATATCTCCGGGTGAGATAAGGCTATCTTTTCCACCAGGTCAGCCACATGTGCGCCCTCCGTCACCGGAGTTTTCAGGAATTTTCTCCGCACGGGAGTATTGTAAAACAGATTCCGCGCAATGAACGTGGTTCCGTCAGGAGCTCCGATTTCCTCCATGGATTTCTCCGCACCACCTTCTATCTGATAGCGGGAACCGGTCAGATGATCCGCTGTCTTGGTAATCACCTCCACCTGCGCAACTGCCGCAATACTGGAAAGAGCCTCACCGCGGAAACCAAGCGACGATACCGTAAACAGATCTTCTACCGACCGGATTTTACTGGTGGAATGGCGCAGAAAGGCAAGCGGCAGATCTTCCTTCGCAATCCCGCAGCCATTATCTGTGACACGGATAAAACCGATGCCGCCTTCCCGGATTTCCACAGTAATCGCCGTCGCTTTTGCGTCAATGGCATTCTCCAGAAGTTCCTTTACAACAGAAGCAGGACGCTCGATTACTTCTCCGGCCGCTATTTTATTGATCGTATTTTGATCCAGTACATGAATGATGGGCATATTACATTCTCCCTTCTGTTCCCGGACTTACCGTTTTCTCAGGTCAGCCCTCACTCCCGCTCCAGCGGTTCTTCAGTTTTGTCTGAAGCCGGTACAGCGTATTCAGTGCGTCAATCGGAGTCATGTTGCCAAGCTCCAGATTCTTGATTTCCTCAATAATATCATCTTCCCGCACCGTATCAAACAGCGTCAGCTGGCTCATCTCCACATCATCCGGCTTCGGAACCGGCTTATGGCTGGTGATATTGGAACTCACCTCCGCAATCTCCCGCGCCTTGGATGCCAGATCGCTGCTGACCAGCTCCTCTACCAGCTCCTTGGCACGGTGTATCACGGAATCCGGAACTCCGGCCAGCTTGGCAACCTGAATTCCATAACTCTTATCCGCACCGCCTTTTACGATCTTCCGCAGAAATACAATATCATCTCCCTGCTCTTTGACCGCAATGCAGTAGTTGTT
>JALFHZ010000076.1 GCA_022776445.1 Lachnospiraceae bacterium | reverse complement strand
GAAAATCTGTCTGAGGAGACTTACAGGCAGGCGCTTGTGACGATTTTTTCCGAGCCGCCGGTAGATTTTGTCTATGAGGAGGATTTCCCCAAGGAAGCATCCGACACCGTGTTTTCCGTGGAGTATCTGCCCGGACAGTTTGACCAGCGTGCAGATTCCGCTGAGCAGTGTGTAAAGCTTCTGAATGAGGATGAGGAGCCGGTGATCCGCAGTGCAACCACCTATGTGCTTTCCGGTACACTGTCTGACGAACAGGTGCAGGCAATCAAGGGCTTCTGCATTAACCCGGTGGATTCCAGAGAGGCATCCGATATGAAACCTGCAACACTGGTAACGGTGTTTGATACCCCGGCAGATGTTGCGACGTTTGACGGCTTCTGCGATTTTGAGGAAACAGAACTGAAGGCTTTGTATGATTCCCTGAATCTGGCGATGACCTTTAAGGATTTCCAGCACATCCAGAATTATTACAGAAACGAAGAACACCGCAATCCGACCGTGACGGAGATCCGTGTACTGGATACCTACTGGTCGGATCACTGCCGCCATACGACTTTTTCTACCGAGCTGAAGGATGTGACAATTACCGACGGCGCGTACAAGGCTCCGATTGAGGCGACCTATCAGCAGTATCTGGCTGACCGTGAATTGATCTACAAGGGACGTGATGACAAGTTCGTCTGCCTGATGGACCTTGCTCTGATGGCCATGAAGAAACTGCGCAAGGAAGGCAAACTGGAAGATCTGGAAGAGTCTGACGAGATCAATGCCTGCAGCATTGTGGTTCCGGTTACGATCGACGGTGTGACCGAAGAGTGGCTGGTTAACTTCAAGAATGAGACTCACAACCATCCGACGGAGATTGAGCCGTTTGGTGGTGCTGCTACATGTCTGGGCGGCGCAATCCGTGATCCGCTCTCCGGACGTACCTATGTATATCAGGCAATGCGTGTTACCGGTGCGGCAGATCCGACCCGTCCGCTTTCTGAAACCTTAAAGGGCAAGCTGCCGCAGAGAAAGCTGGTCAACGGCGCGGCAAGCGGCTACAGCTCCTACGGCAACCAGATCGGTCTGGCTACCGGCTATGTAAAAGAAATCTATCACCCGAACTATGCTGCAAAGCGTATGGAGATCGGAGCTGTTATGGGTGCCGCTCCGAGAAAATATGTCAAACGTCTGAATTCCGATCCGGGTGACATCATCGTTCTGCTGGGCGGCCGCACCGGTCGTGACGGTATTGGCGGTGCTACCGGTTCCTCCAAGGTGCATACCGAGGCTTCGATTGAAGTCTGCGGTGCTGAGGTGCAGAAGGGTAATGCTCCGACCGAGCGTAAGATTCAGAGAATGTTCCGTCGTCCGGAAGTCAGCAGCATCATCAAAAAATGCAATGACTTCGGCGCAGGTGGCGTATCCGTAGCAATCGGTGAGCTGGCAGCAGGTCTGCAGATTGATCTGGACAAGGTGCCGAAGAAATACGCAGGTCTGGACGGCACGGAGATTGCGATTTCCGAGTCTCAGGAGCGTATGGCAGTGGTGCTGGATCCGCAGGATGTGGAGAAGTTCCTGGGTTATGCGAAAGAAGAAAATCTGGAAGCAATTCCGGTGGCGACAGTTACGGAGAATCCTCGACTGGTGATGAACTGGAGAGGAAAAACCATCGTAGATCTGAGCCGTGCGTTCCTGGATACCAATGGTGCGCATCAGGAGGCTAAGGTGGTTCTGGAGACTCCGTCCAGAGAGGGCAATCTGTTTGAAAGAAAAGAGATCAGTGATGTGAAGGCAGCCTGGATGAATGTGCTGGCGGATCTGAACGTATGTTCCCAGAAGGGACTGGTAGAGATGTTCGACGGTTCTATCGGTGCCGGTTCCGTATTTATGCCATACGGCGGCAAATACCAGCTGACAGAGACACAGGCTATGGTAGCGAAGCTTCCGGTGCTTCAGGGAACCACGGATACCGTAACTATGATGAGCTACGGCTTTGACCCGTATCTGTCCAGCTGGAGCCCGTATCACGGGTCCATTTATGCGGTTGTATCTTCGGTTGCAAAGATCGTGGCAAACGGCGGTGACTTCCGAAGGATCCGTTTTACATTCCAGGACTATTTCAAACGCATGACGGAAGATGCATCCCGCTGGGGCGCTCCGTTTGCAGCATTGCTGGGTGCTTATAATGCGCAGCTTGGATTTGGTCTTCCGTCTATCGGCGGTAAGGACAGCATGTCCGGTACCTTCAACGATGAACAGCACGGCGAGATCAACGTACCGCCGACTCTGGTTTCCTTCGCGGTTGATATTGCAAGCCATAAGCATATCATTACTCCGGAGTTTAAGAAGGCAGGCAGCAAGATCGTGGTGTTCCGGATTGAGAAAGACCAGTACGATCTGCCGGTTTACAGCCAGATCATGGATGGCTATGCAAAGCTGCATGAAGATATCAAGGCTGGCCGGATCATTTCTGCTTATGCGGTAGAAGGTCACGGAATGGCAGAAGCGGTCAGCAAGATGGCATTTGGCAACAAGCTGGGCGTGAAGATCGAGCACAACGTGGATCCGAGAGATTTCTTTGCACCGGGCTGGGGCAATATTGTATGCGAGGTTCCGGACGGCAAGGTGGGCGAACTGTCCATTACTTATACGGTGATCGGTGAAGTTACTGACCGCGCAGCGTTCGAGTATGGTCCGATGACCATTACCATGGACGAAGCTCTGCATGCATGGACTGAGACTCTGGAGGATGTATTCCCGACCGAGTCCGGCGTAAAACAGACCGAGGTTCCGGATCAGCTGTACCATGCGGATTCTGTTTATGTATGCAGCCACAAGATTGCACAGCCGACCGTATTCATTCCGGTATTCCCGGGAACCAACTGCGAGTACGACAGCACCAGGGCATTTGAGCGTGCCGGTGCAAAGGTTGTGACAAAGGTATTCAAGAACCTGACTGCAGAAGATATCCGTTCATCTGTAGAAGAATATAAGAAAGAGATTGCAAAGGCTCAGATTGTCATGTTCCCGGGCGGCTTCTCCGCAGGTGACGAGCCGGAGGGCAGCGCAAAATTCTTTGCAACCGTATTCCGCAATGCGGTAATCAAAGAAGAGATCGAGAAGCTCTTAAATGAGCGAGACGGTCTGATGCTGGGCATCTGCAATGGCTTCCAGGCGCTGATCAAGCTGGGTCTGGTTCCGGAAGGAAAGATTGTAGAGCAGCGTGCGGATTCTCCGACCCTGGCTATGAATACCATCGGACGTCATATTTCCAAGATGGTTTACACCAAGGTTGTCACCAACAAGTCTCCGTGGCTTCAGGGTGCAGAACTCGGCGGCGTATACTGCAATCCGGCTTCCCACGGTGAGGGACGTTTTGTGGCAAACGACGAGTGGCTGAAGAAACTGTTTGAGAACGGTCAGGTGGCTACCCAGTATGTGGACGACAAGGGCAACACCACCATGGATGAGTTCTGGAATCCAAACGGTTCCTATATGGCCATCGAAGGAATCACCAGCCCGGACGGCAGAATTCTGGGCAAGATGGCACACTCCGAGCGCCGCGGCGAGGCAGTAGCCATGAACATCTACGGCGAGCAGGATATGAAGATTTTCGAAAGCGGTGTCAGATATTTTAAATAAATTCCGAGTTGACGGCATGGAGCCGTGAGAAGAAAAGAAATGTGGATAGGGCTGTCGCATCAGTGATTGAATAATCAACGGTGCGGCAGCACTTTTTCAGTGGGAAAAGATGCCGACACTTGACAGATTTAAAGAATTAAAGTATTATTTTCCCTAAACAGCCTTTCGGGGCATTTTTACATGAGGAGATAAGCGATTATGAAAAAGGTAGTAAAATTTGGCGGCAGTTCTCTTGCAAGTGCCCGCCAGTTTAAGAAAGTCGGCGACATCATCCGTGCTGACAAGTCCAGACGTTATGTAGTTCCTTCTGCACCGGGAAAGCGCAGCAGCAAAGATGAAAAAGTTACCGACATGCTGTACGAGTGTTATGACGCTGCTTCCACCGGGGCCAGCTATAAAAAAATTCTGGAAAAGATCAAAGCCCGCTACATGGAGATTATCGACGGACTGGATCTGAACCTGAATCTGGATCATGAATTTGCCCGCATCGAAGAGAATTTTGTAAAGGGCATCGGCCGTGATTACGCTGCTTCCCGCGGAGAATATTTAAACGGCATTGTGATGGCTCATTATCTCGGCTATGAGTTTATTGACGCTGCCGAAGTGATTTTCTTTGATGAGAATGGAAATTTTGAAGCAGAACTGACGCACAAGGAGCTTTCCGAGCGGCTGGAGCATGTGGAGCGTGCGGTTATCCCGGGATTCTACGGTTCCAAACATGACGGTTCTATCAAGACTTTCTCCAGAGGCGGATCGGATGTGACCGGTTCCATCGTAGCAAAAGCAATTCATGCAGACCTCTACGAAAACTGGACGGATGTATCCGGCTTCCTCGTAGCAGATCCAAGGATTGTTGAAAATCCGGAAGTGATCCAGACGATTACCTACAAAGAACTGCGTGAACTTGCTTACATGGGGGCAAGCGTCCTGCATGAGGATGCGATCTTCCCGGTTCGTAAGGAAGGTATTCCGATCAATATCCGCAATACCAACAAACCGGAGGACAAGGGTACGCTGATCGTTGAGAGCACCTGCAGAAAACCGCGTTACACCATCACCGGTATAGCGGGCAAGAAAGGCTTCTGTGCAATCAATATCGAAAAAGCCATGATGAACTCTGAAGTAGGGTTTGGGAGGAAAGTGCTGCAGGTATTTGTGAAATACGGCATTTCTTTCGAACATATGCCGTCCGGCATTGATACCATGACGATTATGGTACATCAGTCGGAGTTTGAAGAATACGAGCAGTCTGTGATTGCAGGAATTCATCGTGCAGTTGAGCCGGACAGCGTCGAGCTGGAATCAGATCTGGCGCTGATTGCTGTAGTTGGACGCGGCATGAAAGCCACTCGTGGGACTGCAGGCAGAATCTTTTCTGCACTGGCACATGCCAGAATCAACGTCAAGATGATCGATCAGGGTTCTTCTGAACTGAATATCATCATTGGTGTGAAGAACGCCGACTTCGAAGCTGCGATCAAAGCAATTTATGATATTTTTATTACGGCAGAGATTTAAAGCAGAGGAATCCGGGAGAAACGGTCACACTCCATAGAAACATCAAAAATGCGCAATCCAGAGGAATCTGAGTTGCGCATTTCGTAATCTGTGAGTAAGCCGGCTCGGCAGACGGATTGCGGCGGATGATGTAAATGCACGTTCCGTGTCTTTTTTCTGCCCCTTTCTAAAAACGGAATAATGTGATATACTAAAAAAATTAAGATAACTTTTCCGAAAGGAGTAACCGATGAAAAAACAATCGGTAAATCTGACGGTATCTGTGCTGGCAGCCGGTATGGTGATGATATGTTTCGTGACAGGCTGTGCCGGCCCTTCCACCCGGATTCTTCCGAGGGACAACAGTCAGTCGTATTGGAACAGCCCGGAGGAGATCCCGGTTCTGGAAGAAGCCAATCCGTTTTATCTGCAGGAGACTTTGGAGATTCTGACAGCATCGGAGCGGTCTGCGGGCAGCAGAGGAGAAACGGAGACAGCACGCAGGCTGCAGCAGATGCTGAGCGATTACGGATATGAGGTGACAAGGCAGCGGTTCCGTGTCTGGGATGGCGCAGGTACCAATGAAGCGACCGGGACCAATGTTGTGGCCGTACGCAGGTCTTATGCGGAGGATGCGGACATCCTGGTGATCGGAACGCATCATGATACGGCTCCGGGAAGCCCGGGGGCCAATGACAACGCAGCCGGTGTTGCTGCATGGCTGGAGACTGCAAGGCTGGTATCCAGGCTGCCTTCAGATACGGAGCTTCGGTTTGTCAGTTTTTCCGGAACGGAGGATGGTTGGCTGGGATCCCGATATTATGTGGATTCTCTGAGCAGGAAGGAACGGGAGCGCGTCATCGGAGTAATTCAGATTGATGCGCTTGGATATGCGGAATTTCCGCAGATGGTGCTTGGAACCCGTGATGGAGAAGCAACCATGCTGGGGAATCAGCTGAAGAAGGCATGCTGGGATGTGCTGGGTGAGACCTTGCAGTATGAAATCCGGGAAGACAGTGACGCGATGTCCTTTGTCAATGGACAGATACCGGCAGTATGCCTGACACAGAAGCGGAGCGGATATGAGGCTGGGACGCCTGTGGATCAGGCGGATACGGTAGATATCGAGCGTGTGGCGCGTCTGACGGATGCGCTGACACAGACGGCCGCGTATGTGATCAGTACCGATACCCCTTCGATGCTTGCCAAATCCCGCTATATGAACCGCCTGCGGGACAGCGCGTATGTGCAGCACCGGGAAACTCTTACGGGATTTGGAGAAACCCGTGAAGCTCTGGAGAAAAAGCTGCATGTACAGGGAACAGAGGTATCCTCACATGAGAGTCAGGACGGAAAGCGCATCGAAGGCTACCAGTATCAGATGAAATGGTTTGATGTGGATCAGATTCTGTTGACCAATTATTATTTTGTGGATGGAAAACTGGATTCTGTTACATTGGATGCGGACAGTGCCGGGGTTGATTTTGCAGATATGAAGGAGCGTCTGGAATCCTGGTACGGATCGCCGGATCAGGAGGAAGCGGTTCCGGATGGCATTGCTTATGGATGGACGGACCGGATGCGTCGTCTGCATGCGTCTCTGATTCCGAATGCAGACGGTTTTGATGTGGAATTGACTGGTATTCAGCCGGAGACCCTTGTTTATGCGCGGTTGGCACCTGATGGAAGCCTGCTTCAGCAGTATCATGACACATGGGATTCTGCTCTGGGCAGTGCATTTTCTCATGCGGAACTGCTGATGAAGAAAATCCGCAGTTTCCTGCCGGAACAGCCGGAGACACGGATTGACAGCATCGTACTTTATACCGACGGACTCGGAGCAAACCAGGGTCATCTGGAGCTGGTGGAGGAAGAGGAGGATGCCCCGATTCGGACAGAACTCTGGGTGGATCTGGAAGACGCTCTGCTGCCGGATGGAAGCTGGCGCGATGAAACCGCCACGGAAAAGCTTCTGGCATATCTTTATGGTGAGATTCTGGAGCAGACCAGGGCAGAAGTGTATGCGGATTTTTCCGACAGATTTGGCTCTTCGGATGCGGAAACGGAGACAGAAGTACAGGCCGGAATGCGGCCGGGAGAGAAGAAGCTGAACGATCAGGAACTGCCGGATTTTGCGGAAAGTTTTCAGTATTTTGTGCTGGCTGCGGAGCCGGATATGGAACCGAATGCTTGGAAAGAGCGGATTGGTTTTTTCTATGAACAGCCAGATGCATGTGCATACAGGAATCTGGTACGGGAAAGGCTGGGACTTCAGAGCCTGAAGCTTTCGGGCGCCGATTGAATGAGAGATGCGGAAAGGAGGCGGCTTTATGCTGGAGAAAATTGATTTGTCAAGAACAGCAGATAAAAAGAGCTATAAAGAGGTATGGAAAGAGGAAGGGGCGAGGCTTGGCCGGCTTCAGCGCAGCCTGAAGGATGCCGGGATCCCGGTGATGATTCTGTTTGAAGGGATGGATGCAGCCGGGAAGGGGACGCAGATCAACCGTCTGATTCAATCCCTGGATCCGAGAGGGTTTGATGTGTATGCCAGCAGAACCGGAGAGGACGAAGCGATGCGGCCGTTTCTGTGGCGTTTCTGGACACTGACGCCGGAAAATGGAAGAATCGCGGTGTTTGACCGGAGCTGGTACCGGAAAGTGCTCGAGGATCGTTTTGACAAGGTGACCAGAAAACGGGAGCTTCCGGAGGCCTTTCAGGATATCCGCTGTTTTGAAAAACAGCTGACAGACGGCGGAATCGTGGTGATCAAGCTGTTTCTCTACATCTCTAAAGAAGAGCAGGCGAAACGGTTCAGAAAGCTGGAGGAATCGCCTGAGACGGAGTGGCGTGTGACGAATGAAGACCGGGCGCGTAATCGCGCTTACGAGAAATATCTTCAGATGAATGAGGAGATGCTGGAAAAGACCGATACGGAGTATGCTCCGTGGACCATCATTGAGGCTACGGATAAGAACTATGCCGCCGTGAAGATTTTAAAGACCGTGACAGAACGTCTGGAACAGGCTCTTACAGAGCATTTGCTTCGAAATGAGCGCAAGAAGCAGGAGCGGCCGTCGGAACTCCGGTCAGAGGCGGATTCACGGTATCAGAACGGTGTGCTCTCGGGAGTGGATCTTTCCAGACATCTGGAACATGATGAATACAAGAAACAGATTGACGCACTCCAGAA
>JALFHZ010000016.1 GCA_022776445.1 Lachnospiraceae bacterium | reverse complement strand
TTTTGTATATATGATAGGGATAATTTGCGCTTTTTTTCAGAGTAAGCAAGTATACCAATGCACTTCAGTGGTATATGCAGCATGATTGAGACTGCCGAAAGCAATAATCGTTGGCACATAGTCTTCATGAAACAACCCTGCCGAAAAAAGCCGTGCCCCTTGAATCCATTGGTAAAATAAAGTATAATGGGAAATAAGTATGTAAAAAAGGAGAAGCACTATGAATTTAGTAACTGTAAGAGAATTATATAAAAATCGTGAGGCTTATCTCGGCAAAGAGATTTCTGTAGGCGGCTGGGTCCGCAGTGTACGCGATTCCAAAGCATTCGGTTTCATCGTTGTAAGCGACGGCACCTATTTTGAGACCCTTCAGATTGTGTACCATGACACCATGGACAACTTTGGTGAGATCTGCAAACTGAACGTAGGTGCAGCAATTATCGTAAAGGGCACCCTGGTTGCCACCCCGCAGGCCAAACAGCCTTTCGAGATTCAGGCAACGGAAGTGACCGTGGAAGGTCCGTCCGCTCCGGATTACCCGCTTCAGAAGAAGCGCCACACGCTGGAATATTTACGAACCATCACACACCTGCGTCCTCGTACCAACACCTTCCAGGCTGTATTCCGCGTTCGCTCCCTGATCGCATACGCAATTCATCAGTATTTCCAGGAGCGTGATTTTGTATACGTGCACACGCCGCTGATTACCGGAAGCGACTGCGAAGGTGCCGGTGAGATGTTCCAGGTAACCACCATGGATCTGAACAACATTCCGCGCACAGAAAACGGAGCGGTTGACTATACGAAGGACTTCTTCAACAAGCCGACCAACCTGACCGTAAGCGGACAGCTTAACGGCGAGACCTATGCGATGGCATTCCGCAACATCTATACTTTCGGACCTACCTTCCGTGCTGAGAATTCCAATACCACCCGTCATGCGGCTGAATTCTGGATGATCGAGCCGGAGATGGCATTTGCTGATCTGCAGGATGACATGGAACTGGCAGAGGGCATGCTGAAATACATCATCCGCTATGTACTGGAGCATGCACCGGAAGAGATGGCCTTCTTCAACAGCTTTATCGACAAGGGACTTCTGGATCGCCTGAACAACGTCCTGAATTCCGAGTTCGGTCATGTAACCTATACCGAGGCGATTGAAATTCTGGAGAAAAACAACGACAACTTCGACTATAAGGTATCCTGGGGATGTGACCTGCAGACAGAGCATGAGCGTTACCTGACCGAGCAGGTGTTTAAGAAACCGGTATTCGTTACCGATTATCCAAAGGAGATTAAAGCCTTCTACATGAAGATGAATCCGGACAACAAGACCGTAGCTGCTGTAGACTGTCTGGTACCGGGCATCGGCGAGATCATCGGCGGCAGTCAGCGTGAAGATGACTACGACAAACTGGTGGCACGCATGGACGAGCTGGGTCTTAAGAAAGAAGATTATGATTTCTATCTGGATCTTCGCAAATATGGTTCCACCCGCCACGCAGGCTTCGGCCTTGGCTTTGAACGCTGCGTGATGTATCTGACCGGCATGGGCAATATCCGCGACGTCATCCCGTTCCCGAGAACCGTCAACAACTGCGAACTGTAAGCGATACAAAGGAGTCCCATTATGAAATTCATCCATACAGCCGATATCCACTGGGGCATGAATCCGGACAGTGACAAGCCCTGGAGCCGCGACCGCGCGCAGGCGATCAAGGATACCTTTTCGGAAGTGATCCGACAGGCAAAGGCACGGGACATAGACTGCCTGTTTATCGCAGGCGATCTGTTCCACCGTCAGCCTCTGCTTCGGGATCTGAAAGAACTGAATTACCTGTTTTCCACTATTCCTGGCGTGCAGGTAGTCATCATTGCCGGCAACCACGACCGGATCCGGCCCAGTTCTGCCATTATGAGCTTTCACTGGTGTCCGAATGTCACCTGGCTGATGGATGAAGCTCTGAGTTCCGTATACTTTAAAGATCTGAATACCGAAGTACATGGTTTCAGCTATCATACCGCTGAGATCACAGAGCCCCGGCTGAACGCCGTCCGCGCCCCGGAGGATGACCGTATTCACATTCTTCTGGCACACGGCGGGGACGCGTCACACCTACCGCTGGACCGCAGACTTCTGTCCGCCTCCGGTTTTTCCTATGTGGCACTGGGACATATCCACAAGCCCGAGATCGCACCGGACGATTCCTACGCATATCCCGGTTCTCTGGAACCGCTGGATAAGACCGAGACCGGTCTGCACGGTATCCTCGTCGGTGAAGTCAGTCCCTCTTCCAGGCAGGTAACATCACTGGAATTTGTGCCGCTTGCACAGGCACAATACATTCCGCTGGTGGTTCACGTAACTCCTGCCACAACCAACAGTGAACTGAATGCACGCATCACGGAGGTGATCCAGAAACGCGGCCCCGAACATATCTACCGGTTCCGCATCCGCGGTATGCGCGATCCCGATATTGTGTTTGATCTGGAAGCTCTGTCCCACCGGATGCAGGTGATCGAAGTCATCGACGAGTCGGAACCACAGTACGACTTCAGTCAGTTATTTGCCGATCACCCCAGTGATATGATCGGATTCTACATCCGCGCCCTTCAGAAAGAAGAAATGAGTCAGGTAGAGAAAAAGGCACTGTACTACGGTATTGACGCATTGCTGCGTACCACAGACGAGAGGAGTTAGAGTTATGAAATTACTGGATTTACATATCAGCGGATTCGGTAAATTTCACGACCGCGACATCACGTTCGAGGATGGCCTGAATGTCGTCTACGGACACAATGAAACAGGCAAATCCACCCTGCACACCTTCATCCGCTGCATGCTGTTCGGACTGGAACGTGGACGGGGACGCGCAGCTAAAAATGACCTTTACAGCAAATATGAACCCTGGGAGAACAAGGCTGTATACGGCGGACGCCTTCGCCTGGAACAGGACGGCACAGTCTACCGCATCGAACGAAACTTCCAGAAAGACCAGAAATCCTTAAGCATTGTGAATGAAACACTGGGAAAGGAGATGGAGCCGACCGGAGCATTTATGGATCAGCTCCTGTGTGGTCTCAACGAAATTTCCTACACCAATACAATCAGCATCGGCCAGCTGAAGAGCGCGACAGACAGCGGTATGGTCACGGAACTGCGCAACTTTATCGCCAACATGAACACCTCCGGAAATATGGCGCTGAACATTACGAAAGCAACAGCACACCTGAAAGCCCGCCGCAAGGAGTTCGAACGCCAGCTGGAGCCGGATGCGGCGCGCAGCTACGCTTCTCTGGTCAGTGAGATCCGCGGTATCGAAAAGGATATCTCCGCGCCAGAATACGAAAACCAGCTTCTGACCTATCAGAACATGCGCAGTCAGGTAAACCGCCTTTTAAATGAAAAACAGCAGGAACGGGAGTCCCTGCTTCAGAAAATTGCCAAAGGCCGCCAGGCGCTGGAAGGTGCACAGTTTACGGATGAGACTTCCATTACCAGCTACCAGGCAGAAGCTTTGAATACCTACAGCAAATATCAGCTGACCAGAGCTGCCAGCGAAAAGAAGTCCCGTACGGTTCTGGCTGTCATCTGCCTGATTCTGTCCGTAATCTTCGTCGGTACTTCCGGCTATCTCGCGGCACTGGGTACAGACAATCCACTGGCGCAGACACTGGGCATTCAGCCGCTGCTGCTTCTGCTTGGCTCTGTTGCCGCACTCTGTATCACTGCCGTCCTCGGCTGCATTCTGCTTCTGAACAGCAAACGCCTGAAGACAGAAACGGCCATGAACAGCAAAATTCTTCAGGAGATTTTCTCCCGTCATCTGGGAGATTCCACGATCTCAGATGAAGCACTGACTGCATTCAAAGCTCGGATGGAAGAGTTTCTGAGGCTGAGCCAGATTCTTGTTCAGTCAGAACAGTCCGTCCAGGAAAAAGCATCTGAGATCACCGCTCTGCAGGAACAGGCATCCACCTGTGATGACGCGATCTCCCGGCAGCAGCGTACTCAGTGGGAGCTGGAAAAAAAGCTGGATCATCTCGCCCGCTGCAAGGATCAGGTGGAGGCACTGAAACAGACGCTTGCCGAAAACGAGCGCATTCGTGAAGAAATCACTGCCATCGACCTGGCGCTGGACACCATGACGGAGCTCTCCGCCACGATCCGTGATTCCTTCGGTCTGTATCTGAACAAAACCGCCTCTGATCTGATATCCGGTATCACCGGCGGCATTTACAACAGCATGAGCGTAGATGAGAACCTGAACATCTTCATGAATACCCGAACCAAGCTGGTTCCGGTAGATCAGGTCAGCAGCGGCACCATGGATCAGATTTATCTCGCCCTGCGTCTGGCTGCCGCCAAGCTGATCCAGAGCGGTCACGACGAGATGCCTCTGATCTTCGACGACAGCTTTGTTCTCTATGATGATGACCGACTGAAGACGGCACTGAAATGGCTGGCCTGCGCATTTGACGGACAGATCATTATTTTTACCTGTCATCAGAGGGAAGCACAGATGCTGACAGCGAACCAGGTAAAGTATCATCTGATCACGATGTAACAATAAAGCTAAAATCAGATACCCGAATAACAGCAAAAAGGACGGCGTCTTTCTGCATGACACGCCGTCCTTAACAATCAGAATATTATTTTTACTTTGGTTCCTTTCCCAAGGATACTGCTCATCTCCACCTGTGCCTTATGGAAAGCCGCTCCATGCTTGACAATGGAAAGTCCCAGTCCGGTACCTCCGATCTGTCTGGAATGGCTCTTGTCCACCCGGTAGAATCGTTCAAAGATCCTCTCCTGTTCTTCTTTCGGAATACCGATGCCGTTGTCCTCCACTGTCACCACCGGATGTCCATCCTCAATCCGGGCCGCCATGATCACATACCCGCCCGGCTTATTGTATTTAATCGCATTATCACAGAGATTCGACACCATCTCATCCAGAATCTGCGGCACACCATATACCGTTGCCGAAGTTCCTTTCAGCGCAATGCTGATCTGGTTTTTCCCTGCCACATCCTTCATCCGGTCGGCTACACCGGAAATCACCTGATACAGATCCACCGGTACACGCTCTATACCGGAATCTCCCTCATCCAGCTGTGACAGCCGAATGATATCTCCAACCAGTGTGATCAGGCGCTGTGCCTCCGCATAAATCTTCTCGGAAAAACGCCTCATATCCTGCGGCTTCACCAGTCCGTTCTTCATGATCTCCGCATAACCGGATATCGATGTCAGCGGAGTTTTCAGCTCGTGAGAAACATTTGCGGTAAATTCCCGCCGCAGTTCTTCCCGCTGATGCTGTTCCGTCACATCCAGAATTACAACGACCACACCCCATTTTTGCTGAGATTCCGCAACCGGATTGGCAATAATCTGGTAGTATCTTCCGTTCAGATCCAGAGTCTGCTCTCCCCGCTGTCCGTGCAGCGCTGCGTCCACCACCTCGCGGAACCCCGCGGAACGGTTGAACTGCAGAATACTGTAATTTCCGCTGCCCGATGGCTCCAGATCCACACCAAGAATCCGGATCGCACTGCTGTTGTAAGAAATTACATCCGAACGGCTGTCCACAACAATAAAGCCTTCCCGCATATTTTCGGTAATGGCAGTAAATTCCTCCTGCTTCTCCCGCAGGGTCACCATCTGCTGTCTGATCGTCTCCTTCTGTTTCTCCAGACGGCGCACCAGAGGGGAAAGTTCATCGTAAATTTTTTCCTCCTGCGGCGCATCCGGGTTCAGGCGATTGATCGGTTCCACAATCCGCTTCGTCTGGAAATCCGATAAAAGCATCGCAAGCACCAGGATCATCGCAGCCATTACCACCATCCATGGAATAGTATGAAATGCCGCCGCCAGTCCGCTTCTCATCGTACTTGCCACGCGGATCACCGTACCGTCATTCAGTCGGCAGGCGTAATAATACGTCTGCTCTGCCAGCGTGCTGGACAGTCTGGTACTCTCGCCCCGCCCTCTCCGAAAAGCCTGCTCAATCTCCGGCCGGTTTCCATGATTCTCCAGGCTCTGATTGTCCGCATAACTGTCATACAGCACCGAGCCATCTGAATCCACCCAGGTAATCCGGTTTACGCTGTTGCCGTCACCACGGCTTGCAAGATGTTTAAGAAAATCTTCCCCGGAGACCTCCATGGCAGATTCCAGATAATTAACCTCTGTTATCACCGCCTGCTTCATCTGCGTCTGCATATCCCGACACAACAGCCAGGAAGTCAGCGCGGTTGCCAGAACCATGGAAAAAAGAGCTACCTGGCACATATACCAGAATATTTTCCGCTTCATCCGATCTCCTCCATCTTATACCCGACGCCGCGGATTGTCTCAATACACTTGCTGGCATCTCCAAGCTTCTGACGCAGTGTCCGGATATGCACATCCACAGTCCTCGTCTCACCGTCAAAATCATATCCCCAGATTTTGGAAAGCAGCTGATCTCTGGTCAGCACAATCCCCGCATTTTCCATAAGATAACAGAGAAGTTCAAATTCCTTGTAGGTCAGCACCACCGGATTGCCATTTACATTCACCGTATGCTTGCTCAGATCAACAACAATAGGGCCTGCCTGACGGGTCTCAGTTTTCTGCTCCGGTTCCGAACGGCGAAGGAGTGCTTTCACACGAGAGACCAGTTCCATCATGCCAAACGGTTTGGGAATATAATCATCCGCCCCACTGTCCAGACCGATCACCTTATCGTATTCCGTTCCTTTTGCCGTCAGCATAATCACCGGAAGCCGGGATGTCGGGCCGGAACTCCTCAGTTTTTTCAGGATCGTCAATCCGTCCTCATCCGGCAGCATGATATCCAGCAGCACCAACTGGGGCTGCTCCTTCTTCAGCGCCTCCCAAAAATCCTTCGCACAGGCAAATCCGCTTGCCTGCAGACCGGTTGTCTGCAGAGTGTAAATCACCAGTTCCCGGATACTGTCATCATCTTCCACAAGATATATCATCTCATTCTCCTTTTCCATACGGATCCGTGACCGCTGCACACTTCACCGGCCGTGTGCGGTCATGCTATTCCTCGTGAACTCCCGTAATGGAATACTCCACCCACTCGGCAATGTTCGTCGCATGATCACCAATCCGCTCAAAATATTTTGCAACCATCAGAAGGTCAATGCAGACTTCTCCCGTCTGCTTGTCGATCGGCTCCTGTCCCAGCAAGGCAATCAGCTCCTGCTTGACCTTGCAGAACAGATCATCCACTACATCGTCGTACTGAATCACCTCTCTGGCGATATCCAGATCCTGTTTTACGAAAGAATCAATGCTTCGTGTCACCATCTGGATCGTCGCCTCCGCCATATCCCGGATATGCAGACGGCTGTCCGCGCCATTGCCGGAAATATAACTGCTGATCTCGGCGATATCCGACGCCTGATCTCCAATCCGCTCCATATCGGAAATCATCTTCAGCGCGGAAGAAACCTGGCGCAGATCACTCGCCACCGGCTGCTGCTGAAGCAGAAGACGCATACACAGCGCCTCGATCTCCCGCTCCTTCTGATCTATCTCATGATCCACTTTATACACCTGATCCGCAAGTCCGCTCTCACCCATCAGCGTGCGGGATGCAAAAGAAATCGCGTCTTCACACAGTGCTCCCATACGAATCAGCTCCACATGCAGCTGCTCCAGCTGTTCATCAAATCGATTACGCATATCAGCCAAACCTCCCCGTAATATAATCCTCGGTCTTCTTGTTCTTCGGCATGGAGAAAATCTGCTCGGTATCTCCGAACTCAACCACCTCACCCAACAGGAAAAATGCCGTCTTATCCGAAATACGGGCTGCCTGCTGCATGTTGTGCGTAACCATGACAATAGTATAATCTTTTTTCAGCTCCACGGCAAGATCCTCAATTTTCGATGTGGAAATCGGATCCAGCGCGGAAGTCGGCTCATCCATCAGAAGCACCTCCGGCTGCACAGCCAGTGCCCGGGCGATGCAGAGACGCTGCTGCTGACCACCGGACAGACCAAGCGCGCTCTTTTTCAAACGATCCTTCAGCTCATCCCAGATTGCCGCATCCCGCAGAGATTTCTCCACAATGTCATCCAGCTTCACTTTGGAATGAATGCCATGGGTACGTGGTCCGAACGCAATATTATCATAGACACTCATCGGAAACGGATTCGGTTTCTGGAATACCATGCCCACCCGCTTCCGCAGCAGGTTGATATCCATATCCCCGTAGATGTCTTCGCCATCCAGGCATATCTTGCCCGTGATCCGGCATCCCTCTACCAGATCATTCATGCGGTTTAACGATTTCAGCAGCGTGGATTTTCCACAGCCGGAAGGACCGATAAACGCCGTAATCTCATTGGCCTGAATATTCAGGTTGATGCCCTTCAGTGCCTTGAAATCTCCGTAATACAATTCCATATTTTCAATTGTCAGCTTATCCATGTTTTTTCTCCTCTTTATAAGCTACTGCGCTTTGTTCGCCACTTTCTTCGCAATGACACCGGATATCGCATTGATGCAAACCACAATGACAAGCAGAACCACAGCTGTTGCATAGGACTGATTCATGTAAAGTCCCTCATTGGACAGCACGTACATGTGAACTGCCAGCGTACGTCCGGAGCCAAACAGATTCTCCGGAATACCTGCAACTGTACCTGCTGTGTACATCAGCGCTGCCGTTTCTCCGACAATTCGTCCGATCGCAAGGATCACGCCCGCCAGAATTCCAGGTACCGCTGACGGCAGAACAATCCGGAACACGGTCCGTAAACGTCCTGCACCCAGTCCAAAACTTCCTTCCCGGTAAGAATCCGGTACGGATTTCAGGGCTTCCTCCGTGGTACGCATAATCAGCGGAAGGATCATAATCGCCAGCGTCAGTGCACCGCCCATGATGGTATAGGACCACTTGAAGGTGACTGCAAACAGAAGGAAACCAAACAAACCATATACGATCGATGGGATACCCGATAAGGTCTCCGCCGTCACACGGACAATCGCCACCAGTTTATTGCCGCGTCTGGCATATTCCACCAGATAGATTGCTGCAAAAATCCCCAGCGGTCCCGCAATCAACAAAGACAGCACCGTCATCACCACCGTATTAATCATCGCAGGCATCAGGGAAACGTTCTCACTATTGTACTCCCAGGCAAACAGATCTGCCGTCAGATGCGGAATTCCCTTAACCAGAATATAAGTAATCAGGAACAGAAGCGTCAGAACCGTAATCATCGCGGATGCCGTCACCAGAACCCGCAGCGCCAGAGACAGCGGGCTCCTGCGGTATGTTCTCATCCGCTGTGCAAAGGTCTGATGGTTGATACCCATGGCACTCTGTGCCGGAGACTGATTTTTCTTTTCCTTTTCCATATAAGCTTCCATTATACCTCCGCCTTTCTGTTCAGAATGGAGAAGGACAGGTTAATGATCAGAATAAAGACAAACAATACCACACCGGTCGCAATCAGTGCTTCCCTGTGCAGATCCGTCGCATATCCCATCTCCATAACAATATTTGCCGTCATCGTTCTCACTCCTTCGAACAGGCCCTTCGGCATGCGCGCCTGGTTTCCTGCAACCATGATAACTGCCATGGTCTCGCCGATGGCGCGGCCCACACCCAGGATCACACCAGCCAGAATACCGGACTTTGCAGCCGGAAGCGTTGCGAAAAACACACTGCGCTCATGGCTGGCACCCAGAGCCAGCGCACCCTCATAGTAGCTGCCCGGAACTGCATTGATGGCAGATTCTGAGACTCCGATAATCGTCGGCAGAATCATGATTCCCAGCAGTACCGAAGCCGTTGCCATACTCTTACCGCTTCCGCAGAACAGTGCAGACATTACAGGAACAATTACCACCATACCGAAAAATCCGTATACGACGGATGGAATTCCCGCCAGAAGATCAATCGCCGGTTTAATGAACCGATACAGACTTCTCGGGCAGAACCGGGACAGATAAACGGCCGTCAGGATGCCAATCGGCACTCCCACGAGGATTGCGCCTGCCGTTACATAGATACTGCCGAGAATCATCGGCAGAATTCCGTATATGTTATTGCCCGGTTTCCATTTCTGTCCCAACAGGAATTTGAAAACCCCGATTTTTCCGATTGCCGGCACACCATTGGCAAACAGGAACAGACAGATCATCGCCACTGACAGAATCGAGGCACAGGCGGAAATCAGGAAAACCATGTGCATCCCTTTTTCTCTGAAATTCTTCATGCATAACTCCTTCCATAAAAGAAAGGCAGCTGCCTGTGCCTTTTGTCAGCACCTGGCACCTGCCCTGAAAGTCCCTTTTGTAAAGACCTTACTGTACGTTCTCCCACTCGGTTACTTCACCGGTGAAGATTGCTTTTACATTCTCGCTGCTCAGTTCTTCTACCGGACTGTCATTGTTTACGATTACTGCGATACCATCCATAGCGATTACGGTTGCGGTCAGACCTGCTTCCTTCTCGCTGTCCTTCAGTTCTCTGGAAGCCATACCGATGTCACATACACCGTCAATTGCGGAAGTCATACCGGTAGTAGAATCGCTCTGCTGTACCTCAATGGTTACATTCGGATTCAGTGCTGCATAAGCTTCTTTCAGCTTTTCCATAACCGGAGTTACAGAAGAAGAACCTGCAACAACAACCTTACCGCTTAAATTAGCCGGCTCATAAGCACCGTCATTTCCCTGACTGATGTAATGATTTTCCTCAACAACCTTCTGTCCATCCTCGCTCATGATAAACTTGATGAAGTCTGCTGCCACATCGCTTAAACCATCCTTGGTTGCGATGTTGAACGGACGTGCAATCTTGTAAGCACCGGACTTGATGTTGTCCACAGTTGCCTCTGCACCGTCGATCTTCACTGCCTTTACTGTATCATTTAAGGAACCCAGAGAAATGTATCCGATTGCTTCGGTGTTGCCTGCAATGGTGGTCATCATTACGGAAGTGCTGTTGGTGATCTCTGCATCCTCGGTAGTGTAATCCACTTTCTCACCTGCATCGTTTTTCTGTTCAATACCAAACAGCTCAATGAATGCGCCTCTGGTACCGGAACCATCCTCACGGGAAACTACCGTGATCGGTCCTTCTGCCTTTGCAGCTTTTTTTGCTGCCTCGGTTGCTGCTTCCGTAGCTGCTGCCGTTGTAGTTTCAGCTGCTGTTGTTGCTGCCTCGGTTGCTGCTGCTGTCGTCTCAGCCGGTTTGCTGCCGCCGCATGCGGTCAGGCTCATTACAGTCATACCCATTGCCAGAATCATTGCGAGTGTTTTCTTCATAATACTTTCTCTCCTCTTTTCTTCTTTTCTGAATTTACACTTCTGAAGTTTCTATGCATCAGGGGCTTGTGGCCCGCTTGACGTCTTATTTTGTCTTACAGCCCGTATTGTAAAATCCTTATGTAAAATCCGAAAGAGCAGCATTGTAAAATTTACGTTAAGTATTGTCCGGTTTTCCAAAAAGCGTAAAAAAGACCGGAGTATGACGTTCAATCCTAAACATCATGTTCCGATCTTTCATACAGTCAAAGCAGCCCGATCAGTTTCCAATATGGCAGAAAAACACAGGCAGCCGTCAGAAAAATCAGAGTAGTCACATCAATCGTCCTTAAATCTTCCCGATGCAGAATCCCGACTGCAAAAAGCAGCAGCGTCGCCGCTACGGTAATCAGTGTATTATTGATGCCGCGAAGGCTGTGTCATCCACAGAACAACCGTAGCGGCAATGATTGCCATGGCCTGCTTCTGACGCACCGAAAAGAATGGTGCCTAGAATCGACAGGATGGAAACTGGAAGGATTTGGAACAGATAAAAAGGGAACTCAATCTCATTTGACATCCGCCAGCTGGAAACGAATACAGCACTGGCGCAGAAACTCCGGAACACCACATTTTACAAAGAACGCTGGATCAGGGATGACGGGTTAGAACAGAAACTCATTGCTACCTTCTCCCTGAAATATAAATATTATCAGCAGAACATCCGCGAACGGCAGGTCAAACGTACGGAAAAGATGCTGGACAGCAATCTTTCCTCACTGAAAAAACACCACCAGAATGACTGCAAACGTTTCATCAAAAAAACAGGAGTGACCTCCGACGGGAAGATTGCAGAGAAAGAGATTTACGAACTTGACCAAAGCATCCTAGAGACGGAAGCAAGATACGATGGCTTTTATGCCGTGTGCACGAATCTTGAAGACGAACCTCCAAAGATTGCAAAGATCAACCACAGCCTCTGGGAAATTGAAGAATGCTTCCGAATCATGAAAACGGATTTTAAATCAAGACCTGCATATGTCCGCACAGACAACCGAATCCCTTCACGAAGCATTCGGCTTTCGTACCGATTATCAAATCATCAGTCAAAAACAAATGAAAAAAAGTCCGGAAGATACCATTTTTCATCTTCCGGACCGCTCTTTCACATTTTCAATTTTTAGTGCTATTGGTTGTCCATTTATCGGACAACTCATCATTAATAAATCGGATACTTCTCACAAAGCTTCGTCACTTCTGCACGAATATATTCCTTCTGATTCTCAAAATCCGTAGCTGCCAGCCAGATGCACTCTGCAATCTTCGGCATATCTTCTTCCTTCAGACCACGTGTGGTCACAGCCGGAGTACCGATACGCACACCGGAGGTTACAAACGGGCTCCTCGGCTCATTCGGAACGGTGTTCTTGTTCAGGGTAATGTAAACCTCATCACAACGATTCTGCAGTTCCTTGCCGGATACGTCCATGCCGCGCAGATCAACCAGCATCAGATGGTTGTCCGTACCGCCGGTCAGCAGCTTGAAGCCCTGAGCAATCAATGCCTCAGCCAGAGCCTTTGCATTCTTACGAACCTGCTTCTGATACTCGGTGAACTCCGGTTTCAGAGCCTCACCAAAGCACACTGCCTTTGCAGCGATCACATGCTCCAGAGGACCGCCCTGAGTACCCGGGAAAATAGCCTTGTTGAAATTGAACTTCTCTGCTTCTTCCTTATTTGCCAGAATCATGCCGCCTCTCGGTCCGCGCAGAGTCTTATGAGTCGTGGTCGTCACCACATCCGCATACGGAATCGGGCTCATATGCTCACCTGCTGCAACCAGGCCTGCAATGTGTGCCATATCCACCATCAGATAAGCGCCTGCCTTGTCCGCGATCTCACGGAAACGCTTGAAATCAATCTCTCTCGCATAGGCACTTGCACCTGCCAGAATCAGTTTCGGCTTGTGTTCCATAGCCAGACGCTCTACTTCATCATAATCAATATAACCTTCGTCATTTACGCCGTACGGTACAATGTTGAAATACATACCGGAGAAATTCACAGGGCTGCCATGGGACAGATGTCCGCCATGATCCAGACTCATGCTCAGCACCGTATCTCCCGGTTTTAACATAGCCAGAAATACTGCCATATTTGCCTGCGCACCGGAATGCGGCTGAACATTGGCATAATCACATCCAAACAGCTTCTTCGCGCGCTCGATGGCAATGGTCTCTACCACGTCCACGTACTCACATCCGCCGTAATAACGCTTTCCGGAATATCCTTCTGCGTATTTGTTCGTCAAAACCGTACCCATCGCCATCATAACCGGCTCAGATACAATATTCTCAGATGCGATCAGCTCCAGATTTCTTCTCTGACGTCCTGCTTCCGCCTCAATTGCCTTACCAACTTCCGGATCATAGTCCGTGATAAACTTCATAACTTCATTAACCATGGCTCTACTCCTTTTTTCTCTCTGGACTCTTCTTGTATGATCTGCCGTCCTGAATTATTACGTTCGATTATAGTACAGCAAAACCGCGGATGTCAAGACAAAATGACATCCGCGGTTTTCATCGGTTATTTCTGCTCTTCTGCTGCCTTTTCTGCCAACAGGTTCTCATACGCATCCTCATCCATCGGAAGCATCAGTCTGGCTTTCGTCCAGGCAGACAGATACGCCGCATTGGTCAGCATAATCGCATTCAGACCATCCTCACCGGTCGCCGCCAATGGCACGCCTTTGCGGATATGGTCGCTGAAATTCTGAAGCATCCGCTCATACAGCGGAACCGGCTGACCATCCGTCAATATTCCGGCAATGTGCTCCGGCTGGCCGTAGATCACCTTATTTTCCCGGTTAAAGGTATCGATATCCACACGATTCCGGTCAAAGGTAAGTACTTTTCCACCGTCAATCCTTAAGTATCCTCTGCTTCCCCAGATTTCCAGCCGGTTCACCCCCGGATGTTCCCCGCTGGCGCTGATCATGGTACCGCGCAGCCCCGGAAATAGGCGTTTCTGCCCAAGTGCGTTCTCACCTGCTTCATTTTTGTACAAAAATCGGATATCTGCCCCATCATCCACAGCAAAATCATTATACTTCCCGAAATCCAGATCCGCATCGATCACATCCGGCATCCCGAACAGCCACTGCCAGATATCCAGAAAATGCTGACACTGATTGATCAAAAGTCCGCCGCGCTCCCCGCTCCAGCTGCTGCGCCATGGTGCGCTGGCATGATACACAGGGGAACGGAACCAGTTATTGCAGGTCCAGAGTACACGGGTGACTCTTCCCAGGCTCCCTTCTTCCAGAATCTGTTTTGCTTTCTGAAATGCCGGCTGCATACGATTATGGAACATCATGGCAAATGCCGTATCTTCCCGCTTCGCTGCCAGAAACTCCCGTGCTTCCTTTACGGACACACCGATCGGCTTGTCACAGAATACATGTTTTCCATGCGTAAACGCCATTTTTCCAATCTCCACATGGGTGGAATGCGGAGTCACAATCAGTACCGCGTCGAAATCATCTGCGTGCGCAAAGGTATCCTCCACACTCCCGTAGATCGCAGCATCCGGATAGAGTTCCCGGATGCACTGCTGCCCTGCCTGATTCCTGCAGCAGATTCCCTGCAGCACCAAACCTGTAATCGCACCATCCGCAAGAATCTTTACGTACTTTCTGCCCATGCCTCCAAAACCAATCACTGCCATACGAATCTGTTCCATACTGACCTTCCTCCTGTTCATGACAAATCTGCTACGATCGAATCTTATATTCCCGGATCACAATCTGAAGCGTCCGGTTTCCGTTATATTCATTGACATCCGGATAATAAATCACATCAATCATCCGGCTGCTGCCCAGTTCTTCCACAAACCGGTCTCCTTCGGTGAAAAGCATACCATCCATCGGAAGTCCCTGCTCGGTTACCAACGACAGCTTCACTGCATTCCGGTTTTTGCCCAGCACCCGCACGCTGCGGATATGAAGATTTTTCTGAGCAAACTGCGGCTTTTCATTGCCCTGGCCAAAGGGTTCCAGAATTTTCAGTTCTTCAACCAAACGCTCTGATAGGTACTCCAGAGGCATAGCCACATCAATCCAGATCTTCGGAATAAAATCCTCCGGTTTCAGCTGTGCCTGTTCATTCAGCCTTCTGCGGAATTCCTCCACATGGGCCTCCTCCAGAGAAAACCCTGCCGCCATCGGATGTCCGCCAAATTTCAGAAGCAGATCCTGCACGCCGCACAATGCCTGATACATATGATACGCCTCAATGGAACGCCCTGATCCCTTCACACAATCTTCCCCTCTGGTCAGAACAAAGGTCGGTTTATTCCAGGCTTCCCTCACTCTTCCCGCAATAATTCCTGCCAGAGATTCATGACACTCCGGAAGATACACCACCAGCACCGGATCCTGCGCCAGTTTCTCCTCCACCTGCTGCAGCGCTTCCTCAACTCCTTCTGCCGTCAGTTCTTTCCGTTCTTCATTCAGGTTCTTAAGTTCTGCTGCCATCTGCTCAGCCTTCCCTTCCCCCTGACAGAGCAGAAGCTCCAGTGCAAGCTTTGCCGTCTGCAGACGTCCGCTGGCATTCAGACACGGACCAATCACAAATCCGATATGGTATGCCGTCAATGCCGTAATATCCAGATTGCAGGCTTCCACCAGTTTCCGAAGCCCCACACTTTTTGTCCGGGGCATCTGTTTCAATCCCCAGCGCACAAGAATGCGGTTCTCATCCTGCAGCTTCATCACATCGCCCACTGTGGCAATGGCTGCAAACTCCAGAAGATCTTCCCATTCTCTCTGCGGAACCCCGCACACTTCATAGAGCACCTGCACCAGCTTATAGGCCACTACACCGCCGCAGATTCCACTGAACGGATACGGGCAATCCTTTTGTTTCGGATTTACAACCGCATCTGCGGGAGGCAGAACCTCCTGACCGTCTTCATTAACCGGAACCTCGTGATGATCGGTCACGATCACGGTCATTCCCGACTCTTTTGCCAGAGCAATCTGTTCCCGTGCCGCAATTCCGTTATCACAGGTTACAATGGTATCAATTCCATCCTCCGCAGCTTTCCGGATAATCGCTTCGTTAATCCCATACCCGTCCTTGATGCGCTCCGGGATCTGGTAGTCCACCACTCCCTTGCAGCGGCTGATGCCGCGATACAGCAGGTAGGTCGAACAAACACCATCAATATCATAATCGCCTACAATACGGATCTTCTTCCCCTGTCTGATCTTCTCCTGAATCAAAGCAACAGCACGGTCCATATCTTTCAGCAGATGAGGATCATATAAATCCCGAATGGTACCATTCAGATATCGGTCAATCTCATCTTCTCCGATCACATCCCGGTTTCGGATGATCCGCGCCGTGACCGGACTGATTCCAAACTTATTCGCTATCGCAGTAAAATCTGCCCGTTTTGTCTGCAGCATCCAGGCTGCCTGTCCATTTCTGCCCATCATACGTTCTCGAAATTCTCCTCCAGATCTGCCGAAATCACACACAAATGGGGATTTTCCGCCTCCGCATCCCACATGACCCGTTTCACCTTATGAATGTAGGAATCAATCTCCCGATCCTGCTCCGGCTCAAAAATCCCGATGCAGGTATCCTCGCTCAGTTCTGTCAGCATATCATACAAAGCGTCCAGATTTTTCCCGTAATATTCCGGAAAATCCAGTTCCAGAGCCAGATAATCCTGTACCTGCTCCGGCGTATGTGTCAGTTTAAAATCCAGCAAGACTTTTCTCATGCTGATCCTCCTTCCCAGCCATATTTCCTCAATATAATTGTACAAATGACTTATAATGATCTTCCGTATAGAAAATCAGTCCGTCATTCGAATAAACCAGGCGCTTCGCACCGCGGTAACCGCCTTCATAATCAATATCGCACTCATAATATTTTCGCCCCTTTTGTTCCGGCAGCAATCCCTCATAATTACCAAAACCACTTCCGCCGATACTCTTGCCCGGAGCTACATCCCAGAGATTTCCTGCTTTGCTGTCCCATCCAAGATTCTGTGCATCCTTTTTGGTAATATAGTTCTCCGGCAAATGGTGAAACAAATGGATATATAGGGCAACCTCATCCTTTGAGGTATAGGTGCCCTGCTCATCCAAACCGTCTGTCTGCATATGCAATTGCGTTTCGCTTAGCTCCGTTTCTGACGTCTCTGCAGCGGTTGATGTTACTCGCACTTCATCCGGCTGACTGCCCGATGTTTCTCCGGTTCCAACACATCCGGCCAATGCCGCCAGAACCATCACCATTGCCAGAAACCAGATACCTATTTTCCGAAATCTGTTTTTCATGATTGTACCTCCACATTTTTCATACGGTTATTATACGGATTCTACATGAAAAAAGCAAATTCGGAACGTAGTTTCTGACTCTGTACTTTCCGCATGAATAACCGCCTGGTGCCGTTTCGCTATTTCACTTGCAATGGCAAGTCCCAGACCAGATCCGTTTTTGTTTTCCTTTGCATCACTTTTATGAAAACGCTCAAAAATATAAGGAAGCTGTTCTTTCGGAATTCCCATTCCATGATCGGTAACCCGAATCACATATCCGTCCTCACATGTTAATACCACTTCAATCTGCCCATTTTCGTAAGAAAATTTCACAGCATTATCCAGTAAAATGATCAGCATCTGCCGGATCCGCCCATAGTCTCCAGTCACAATGCATTCAAAATCCGGCACATCAAATACCACGGTGACGGACTTACTCTGTGCGGTTCTCCGGATGGCTCTTACGGCATCCGATACCACACAACACAGATCCACTTCTTCCATGGTCAGCTGAAAGCCGATATCCTGAAGCCTGGATAAATCCAGAAGATCATTCACCAGCCGCTCCATATGCCTGCTTTCTAAAAGCATCTGCTCATAATATTCACCAACTGCAGCCGGTTCCGTCACCGCCCTATCCTTTAAAAGTTCCAGATATCCGCGCAGCACCGCAACCGGCGTTCTCAGTTCATGTGATACATTGGCTACAAAACTATCCCGCATGCGATCAAAATTTTCCTGTTCCTTTTGCGCCGCCTCCAGATGATGTGCAAGCATATCCATGGTTTCGGCAAGCTGACCAATTTCGTCTTTGGAGCACACCCCGGTCTGCGCTGCGTAATTCCCTCCTGCGAGTTCTGATGCCGCTGATTTCATCTGATATAACGGGCGGGTGAAATGATAAGCCAGTGCAGCGGATACTGCTCCCGATGCCGCCATGGCTGCACCGCATCCAATCATCAGAGCCATCATCCCCTGCTTCACAACATCATCAATGCCGCTTACCGGAGAATGAACCAGAACCGCTCCAATTACAGTGCCTTCCTGGTATATAGGAGCACCGGCAGTCATGCTGCTGCATCCAACAAAATCAGAGAATGCCTCACTGTACACCAGTTCTCCGGAAAAAATCTGTGTCACAATCTCTTCTGCATTTTCCGGAAGCTGATCACAATACTGAACATCATGATCATGGCCACGGCTGTAAATATGCAGCTGTTCATCCGCAATTAAAATCGTATTCATGCCCCACCCCACTTCCTTCCAGGCTTTCTCACCGTTCCTGAACAGTTATCTACATTATATATATAGAACAGCAATATGGCAAACGGATGACAAAATCTCTGAAAAATTTCTTTCTATGCCACGCAGCTGACACATTCGACTGATAGAATGATCTTGTTCTTAGGAAAACGAATTTTGAAAGGAGACCATCTCATGAAAATAGCAAAGAAATTAATTGCAGGTTGTACAGCAGCATTGATGCTTTCTGAAACCTCTGTAACCGCTTTTGCAGCAACTTCCTACTCCATGGAAGAGTTCAAAGCAGAAATGCTGGAAATGAAAAAAGTCAGACTCTCTGCTCTCACTGCAGACGGTAAGATCACACAGGAACAGGCCAATACGATCATGCAAATGTTAGAAAGCCGTCAGGCTGTATGCAACGGAACCGGAAACAATCAGGGCGGCTGCGGTGCTGCCTGTGGTATGGGATTCGGCCGTGGCCAGAACGGCAGCGGACGCGGACAGAATTCTGCTAACTGTATGTATCAATAAAACAGCACAACAGCGGCAGCGGCACTCGTTCACAAAGTGCAGCTGCCGCTGTTCCTTCATTTATTTCTGATAATACCTGATCAGTGCCTGCGTTCCCAGATCACCAAATCCATCCTTCTCCAGTTCTTCATACATACCCAGCACATATTCCAGCATGCCAAGCTTCACATCCGCAGCCTCAGCCTCCTCATCCGCCAGCTTCATATCTTTAATGAAATGTTTGATGTAAAATCCCGGATTCAGATCCCCTTTCAGAATCCTCGGAACCACGTTGGTCATCTGCGCGCTTCCCGCTGCTCCGGTGGAGATGGAATCCAGCATAGTCTGCTCATCCAATCCCACGGCTTTCGCATATGCCAGTGCCTCACACGCACCGGAAATCGCTCCTGCAATCGCAATCTGATTACACATCTTCGTGTGCTGGCCATTGCCTGCTTTCCCTTCGTAGTTGATATTTTTTCCCATCGCTTCAAACACCGGAAGACAGGCATCAAAATCTTCCCGATCACCACCTGCCAGAATGGTCAGCGTGCCTGCTTTTGCACCGCTGTCGCCGCCGGTCACCGGGGCATCCAGGGCATGCAGCCCTGCTGCCTTTGCAGCCTCATAAATCTTAACCGCCAGTTTCGGACTGCTGGTCGTCATATCGATCACATAAGCCCCCTTCGATGCATTGGCAATGATGCCGTTTTCACCAAGGTATACTTCTTCCACATCCTTCGGATATCCTACAATGGAAATCACCACTTCACGGTCTGCCACACACTCCTTTACCGTATCGCGCCAGATCGCACCCTCGCTGATCACGTCTTCAACCTTGGCTTTGGTACGTGTATAAATCGCTACCTCAAAACCTGCTTTCATCAGGTTGCGGACCATGGATTTTCCCATGATTCCCACTCCGATAAATCCTACTCTGTTCATATATATTTCCTCCATTTCACTGCCGGATTTCATCTATCTACAGCTAAGGATATTCTATCATAAAGCACCTTTTGGTTTCAATACCAGGTTGCCACTTGCTTCCTCTCCTTCCCTGCGTTATAATAATATCCGGTTTTTCGCAGATACTAATTACAGTTTTCCATACATAAGAGGAGAAAATCCATGAGTAATGATACACAATCCAAATCCGGCTCCGCCAATTTTCTCGTTCAGGGAAGTATTCTGGCCGCTGCCGGAATCATCGTCCGATTCATCGGGCTGTTGTATAAGATTCCCATGACCCGGGCACTGGGCAACGACGGTATCGGTTATTACAATACTGCCTACGAAATTTACAATATTGGTCTGATTCTGTCCTCCTACAGCCTTCCCCTGGCTATCTCCAAACTGATCGCTGCCAGACGGATCAAGGGTCAGATGCAGGACGCACGGCGGGTTTTCCAGAGCGGACTGGTCTTCGGTCTGGTCTCCGGCGGGTTAATGACCTGCATTCTTCTGTTTGGAGGGGATCTGATCGCCGATGTGGTATATAACAGCCCCAGCAGTGCACTGCCGCTGAAAGTTATGGCTCCGACGATTTTAATTTTTTCCATTATGGGCGTTATCCGCGGATATTTTCAGGGACTGGGAACCATGATTCCTACCTCGGTTTCACAGATCATTGAGCAAATTGTTAATGCAGTTATCAGTATTGCTGCTTCCTTCACTTTCATGATCTGGTTTGCCAACCGGGAAAATCCCGCTTCCTACGGCGCAGCCGGCGGTACACTCGGTACACTTTCCGGCGCCGCAGCTGCATTTATTTTTCTGACCATCCTGATGATGCGCTACCGGAAGAAAAATGCACGGGAACTGCATCAGCCGCAGAAGGTTCCGGTGGCTTCCTGGAATCAGGTATACGCAGCCTTATTTCTGACCATGACCCCGATCGTTCTGAGTCAATTTGTCTACCAGCTCAGCGGATCCGTAGATAATTCCATGTTTGGACACATCATGGAGGGAAAAGGACTGGTCGAAGGACAGCGCCAGAACCTGATGGGTATTTACGGCGGCAAATACCGGTTGCTTTCCAATGTTCCGGTGGCAATCGCTTCTTCCCTTGGCACATCCATGATCCCAAGCATTGTGCGCTCGCGGGTTCAGAAACGCCACGACGAAGTACAATATAAAATCCGCCTGACGGTGAAATTCAACATGCTGATTGCCATCCCCTGTGCAGTTGGTATGGGAATGCTCGCATCCCCGATTATGCGCCTGATTTTCAATGATCATACCGACCTGACTGCCAATCTGATGATGCTGGGCGCACCGGCTGTCGTATTTTTCTCCCTGTCCACCGTCACCAATGCGGTTTTACAGGGCATTGACCTGATGCGCAAATCCGTCACGCACTCTGCCATCTCTCTGGTGATCCACACCATACTGGTGTACTTCATGCTGGAGCACTTAAACCTGGGCGTATACGGACTCGTCATCGGCAACGTAACCTTTGCCCTCGTGGTGTGCATCCTGAACTGGGTTTCCATCGGTCGAGCGCTGAACTATCACCAGGAAGTGAAAACCACCTTCCTGCTGCCCCTTCTCGCCGCTCTTCTTATGGGCATCGGAGCCGTTGTGATTTATAAAGCCGTATTTGCAGTCATTTCCAGCAATTCCATGGCATTGCTGATCAGCGTGCCGATTGCCATGCTGATTTATGGTCTGCTGATTATCCTGCTCAAGGCAGTCACTGCCGAGGAACTTCCGGACATGCCGTTTGGACGAAAACTGCTGCGGTTATGCAGGAAACTTCGGTTGATGTAATTCCATATAACGAACAAAAAGCAGATTGTTATGACAGCTTTCTATTGAACCAGAAGGTTGCGTAACAATCTGCTTTTTTAAATAGTATTTGCACTATTTTCCAGGAATTGTTATAATACAAATACTCTCAGCGAATTCTGTAGCTGATATTTCTCGTGATTCATGCAGTATCTGCAGGTATTTCACACAACCACTCACATTATGAAAATGGAGGAACCTATATGGTAAAAAACAACTCTTTTGCCCCCAATTCAAATCGCGAATACAAAGCGAGTGCATTTACAACGTATTTCAGTATCCCGGAAAACGCTGCAGATTTGTATCGAGCACTGGATCACTGCGGTTCCATTATGCCGGAAGATATCACCTTTACGACTTTGGAAGGTGTTTTATTCATGGCAAGGAAAAATGATCTGGCTTTCACTGTTCAGAAAAAGGTTCTCGTTATCGGAGAACACCAATCCACGCTGAATCTGAACATGCCGCTTCGCAACGCCATTTATTATGGCCGGACTATGGAACGGCTGATACCGCCAAGAGATATTTATAAAACAAAACAGCTTTTCATTCCGACTCCGGAGTTCTACGTTTTCTTCAATGGCACGAAAAAACAGCCCGCCGAACGAATTCTTCGATTATCCGACGCGTATCTTGAAAAGACCGACTCGCCCATGTTAGAATTAACGGTGAAAGTCATCAATATTAATCTGGCTGCCGGACATGCCCTGTTATCAGACTGCCAGGCTATCTATGAGTATTCATTTTTTATTCAAAAAATCCGGGATTATCTGGGACAAAAACTGGAACGCAGTCAGGCAATCAAATCTGCTATGGCAGATTGTCTGCACGAAGGAATCATGACGAACTTTATTCAGGAACACGGAAGTGAGGTGATCAATATGCTGTTCACAGAATTCAATATGGAAGATGCCTTGGAAGTGAGAGGAGAAGAACGTTACGAAGACGGGCTTGCTGATGGGCTGGCTAAAGGTAAGACCGCTGGATTTACTGAGGGCAAAGCAGAAGGTAAAGCAGAGGGCAAAGCTGAGGGCAAAGCAGAAACTGAGATCCATATCATTCGCCATATGCTGTCCTCTGGACTCTCTTCATCGGCGATTGC
>JALFHZ010000014.1 GCA_022776445.1 Lachnospiraceae bacterium | reverse complement strand
ACCGATATCTTCCATCGGGTCCAGCAGCATGGATTTGAATTCGTCATTGTCCAGAGTACCGTAACATGCTTCTCTGGTCGGGAATACAAACGGCAGATCCAGAACCTGAAGCGGTGCATAGAAACCGGATAACTTTGCGGTCGGGATGATCGCTGCCTCTACAGAACCGGTCTGCAGCATCTCTGCCACCTCGGTATCAGAACCCAGCGTATTGTTCGGGAAAATCTGAATCTGCAGACGTCCGCCGGATTTCTCCTCTGCGATTTTCTTAAACTCCATCAATCCCTCGTGCTGTGCGGATTCCTCTGCCAGATCATGATGCAGCTTGATCTTATATACCTCACCGGAAGCCTCCGCCTTAGCAGCCTCGGTTCCTGCTGCCGCACCTGCGGAATTCGAAGTGCCCTTTCCGGAACCTCCACACGCTGTCATACTTACTGCCATTACCGCTGCCAAACCCAGTGCAATCAGTCTTCTTTTCATACAATTGTATCCTCCTTGAATTTTTTCAATGCCAGGTACACCCCATAGAGGGTATCGCACCCGGATGTATGTCCCATCTCTTCCATTTTACATAAAAGTTTCCTGATGTCCAGCAGATTTTCACGAAAAAGCTGATTTAACAGCTGAACAAACACCTCATTTGCGTACCCCTTCTCCATGGATTCCAGATAGGCCCGGCTTACATCGGTCGTCCCTGTCAGGCGGCTGCATACCGCATGAACCAGAGGCCCGGCTGTCCCGGTCATCTGAAGAATCGCCCCATATCCGGTCAGAATGTCATCTCCTCCCGGCGTCAGGCCCTTTCCTCTTCCGAGGAAATAAGCGACGGCCTTCTCCGGATCAATTCTGTCTGACAGAAGCTTCGAATAGTAAACAAATGACGCATCCGGCTCAAGCCCCAGCCGCCCTTCCCGCAGCCACGTTCCAACTCTTGCTTCCAGTTCGCGGTAAAGCAGACCGGCTCCGGGGATGCTGCCGCTTTCCCGGACGGGAATTCTGAGATCCACGATTGTAAACCGTTCCCGGTTCAGTGTGACGATCCGCCTGCTTCCGTAGATCCGGATACAATCCGGACGGCAGACCACCCGGTCATCTGTCTGAAGCCCGTCCAGAATCTGCGCCATCTCATACTCGCTGACCGAGAGTCCAAAGCAGCACAGTCCCGGACGATCCGTACCGATGTGAATCAGATGTCCGCAGATCTCCAGATTCAGACTGCTGCGAAAACAGCTGTGTACCCTTCCGCCCGCGGCATCGGAAATCAGCTCCGGTACCTGAGAACTTATGCGGCCCTGCGTGACAACAGCCGCATAAGTATCCGCCTGTCCTTTATTCAATGCCAAGCTTCTTTGCATAAGCCTCCAATGCCTTTTCAAAGCAGGCCAGCGGAGCGCGAACCGTACCTGCGCCTACCTGTCCCAGGCCGGCTTTCTTGTGCGCGATACCCGTATTAATCAGAGGCGTAATACCGGTTGCCACAACCTTGCGGATATCGATACCAAGCGGAGTTCCCTTGAAATCCCAGGTCGGGATCGTAAAGTTCGGATTGTTGGAAATACAGATCTGCTGCATCTCATTGGAGACTCGCAGCGCATCATCGAAGCCGCCTGCACCTACAAAACGGGTTACGCCCGGTGCCGCAATCATGGCCATGCCGCCGACACCTACTGTCTCGGTAATCGCACTGTCACCGATGTCCGGATTGCCGTCCGCTTCCGTATATCCGGTGAAATACAGTCCCTTCGGAGTATTTACCGGTGCGGTGAACCACTCATCTCCCATACCGCTGATCCGAACGCCGAAGTTGCGTCCGTTACGTGTCATAGTTGTAACCACACAGCCTTCCTGAATCTTTCTCGCGCAATCCACAATGGACTTTCCGGTTGCCATCATCACATTCAGGAAGAACTGATCGGTATCTGCCAGGAACTGAACCACCTGACGTTTCTCCTCCTCATCCCACTCCAGAGACATGATGAGCGGAACCACTTCTTTCATAAAGTTCAGCGTCGCTGCAATATTTCTCTGATGGAACTCATCTCCCATGGTAATGGCCTTTGCAATGATCACATTCAAGTTCACGCCGCCATCTCTGGAACGAACCGCAGCACCAAGAACCGGTCCCAGCACATCCTTCATCCAGGTCAGGCGGTCAATGACTTCCTGAGAATATGCACCGAAACGAAGTACCTTTCCGATTCCTTCATTCATGATGCAGTAAGCACGCGTACCATCCAGCTTATTCTCCACAACCATAACCGGCATGTTTGCAGAAGTAATGCCGCCCATCGGTCCCACTGCATGCACATGATGACAAGGAATAAAGCTCACGCCGCCTGACTCCAGAAGTTCCTTTGCTTCCTCCTCCGTCTCGCACCAGTGTTCAAACAAAATCGCACCAATACAGGAACCCTGCATCGGGCCGGTCATTTCCTCATAACGGATCGGCGGACCTGCATGGAGCAGAACCTTGCCGTTCAGTTCCGGAATAACGCTGACAGCCGGAACCACATCTACCAGAAATGGCTGCGCATCTTTGAATTTCTCGATGACTTTCGCATTCATCTTGTCAATCTCTTCGATCTTATTCAGTTCATGGATCAGGTGAATCAGGTGCTTGTTGCCTCCTGCCATCGGCTTCCAGTCAAACTGAACCGAAGTTCCCTGATACTCTGCAATCGAATCATTAAAGCTTCGCACACCGACATTGATCACTCTCGGCTTTGTATTCAGAAGCTCCAGGATTTTCTCGTCCGGTTCCGGAAGCGGCTCCTCATCCGTCGGGAACTCCACATGACCACGTGTTACTTCTGTAAACTCGATCCCCTTCAGCTTCAGTGCCAGACGAACCGCACGGGCATTGCTCTCCTCCACCAGAACCCCACAGTCCTTCAGTTCCTGCACGGCAAGATCGTAATCCTGCGGATCCTGTCTGGTGCCGCAGACAGAAGCTACAAAGTACAACTTCCTGCCGTCAGCTGCAGCAATCTCCTGCGCCTTAAGAATCGCCGGAGCCAGGGCACCTGCCATATCCGGATGACATCCGTAACCCAGCATGCAGTCCAGAAGAATCACGCCTGTGGACGGATCCTTGGCACATTCCAGAATCTTGTCGATTCTTACCTCCGGATCGATCATCGGATGCGGCTTGCCCTGCGTATACATATCATCGCCCAGATCCACCACATCGTAGCCGCCTGCTTTCAGCACATAACCTTCTTCCTTCACCAGACCGCCCAGATTCAACGCCTCGGAAATCAGCATGCCGGCCTCATTGGCCAGACTTCCGCCGGAATACAGACCCTTAACTGTCTTGTCCGCTGAAAGCGGCTCGGACACCTCATAATCGATCGGATCACAATAATTGTCTTTGATCGGCTGGCCGTTAGCCAGGTCCACTGCCATACGTGCAGTCTCCTCCAGCGTATGAGCCAGATAAATCTTACCTTCATGGTTTTCCGGTTTCTCACCCAGGAAAATCGCTACAACCGGCTTGGTCACCTTCTGAAGAAGCGCAACCACTTCATCCCGCACTTCCTTTGCCGGCGGTTTGGAAATCACAACAATCACATCGGTCGGATCATGATGCTCCAGTCCAAGAATCGCATCCTTCATAGTGATGGCTCCGACCTTTTCATTCAAATCACGTCCGCCGGTACCGATTGCATGAATTACTCCGCCGCCCAGACGGTCTATGATCGCCGTTACTTCCTGAATACCGGTTCCGGATGCACCGACAATTCCGATATTGCCCGGCTTCACGACATTGGTAAATGCAATCGGAATACCGGAGATAATGCCGGTTCCACAGTCCGGTCCCATAAACATAAGCCCCTTCTCATGAGCTTTTTTCTTCAGCCGGATCTCATCTTCCAGAGAAATATTATCTGAGAAGGAAAATACATGCAGCCCTCTGTCCAGTGCAGTCTCAATCTCAGGAGCTGTATATTCGCCCGGCGTGGAAAACAGTGCCATATTGGCATCCGGCAGCTGCTCAAGCGCCTGATCCCAGTTGGTGACACTGGTCAGTGCCTGCTTTTCTTTCTTTACAGACAGATCACTTAAGAATGCCTTTACCTCCTCCAGCACTCTGTCCACCACGGCCTCTTCCTCAGCTTCTACTACAATACACATGTCGCTTGGTCCTGCTGCTTCCACCTCAGGGGTAGCCAGTCCGGAATTCCGGTAAATATCCTTATTGGCATCTGTTCCCATCATAATGGAACTCTTGCTTACACCGTCCAGAGTATTGATCCGGTTGGTCAGCAGCATCAGGTTAATAGAATCCTGATATGTATTTTTCTTAATGACTGTAAATAACATTGTTTCTCGCACCTCCGTTGTGATATACTCATTATAATTATTCCACAGTTCGTTTACAACTGCAATAATATCTAAAAAAATACCTTGATTTTATCTCCGGAGGATAAAGCTTATGACAATTAAGCAGGTACTTAAGAATAATAATGTATTCTCCAATGCCGTGATCATTGCCGGCAGAAGCGGTATCGACCACGAGATCAGCAGTGTCATGGTTCTGGAAGCAACGGACATTGAAAACTGGGGGCGCAGCGGGGAACTTCTGCTGACCAGCTTCTATGCGCTTCAGGCGTTGGATGCGGAAAGCTCCAGGGCTTTTTTTATTAAGTTGAGAGAAATCGGCATCAGCGGTCTTGTCCTGAAAACCGGGCGACTGATTTCGGATATTCCGTCCTACCTGATCAGCTACTGTAACGAATTTGAAATCCCACTCATCTCTCTTCCGAAGGATGTGCGTTATGAAACGATTATCACATCGATTCTGGAACCAATCATCGACGAGAATGTGGTATTATTGAACCGTCACTACGAGGTTCACAAGGAATTGACCAAGCTGGCCCTGCAGGATTTCTCCATGGAACAGATTTTGAATCACTGTCAGAAAGTGACTGGATTAATCACTTCTCTCATCGATGATACCGGTAAAATCTATGTCGGCTGTGTGGAAAAAGGCCGGGCCTATTCCATTGTCACCTCTTCCGCCGCACCAACCGGCGGATATCAGAATTTTCAGTACCGCCAGCTGGTTCTGACTGCTCCCTTGGAAGACAGTTCCATCACCCGCCTGGCTGTCGAAATACCCAGCCGCAGCACGATTCACTATCTGCTGCTTTTACATAACAATCCTGATGCACTGAATCCCAGCGACTATATGGCTCTGGAGAGTATGGTCAGCTTCCTTCAGATGGATCTTCTGAAAAAAGCTGCTGTGGAACAGGCTCTGTTCCAGAAATACAACAACCTTGCCAATGATCTTTTGAACGGCCGCCTCGCCACGCAGGAAGCCGTGGATCAGGCTTTGTTTCATTTAAAAATTAATGCTGAACCGTTTTATCAGGTTGTGATGATTCAGTTTCCTCTTCTTCAGGATCCGCTCACCGAACAGGTGCCTGTGGTTTCCCGGATCTTTCAGAATATCCGGGAGCAATTTAAAAGCAGCGGCTACCGCTATGCCTACCTTCAGATCAACAACCGAATCACGCTGATCTGTAATATACGCAGTACCCATACCGGTCTTTTGGCCTCATCCTGGATAAAAGAACTGCTCCGGACCGTACTGGAACCTTTCCGGCTTTCTGATACGCCCTGTCAGGTCATGCTCAGCGGCATCAGTGACAGCAGTCATATCCATGATCTGAACCATCAGGTTCTGGATACGCAGATTATTATGAATCTGTTCGGACAGGAACAGTATGTCGCAAGCTATGAAAATCTCGGCTTTTACAAACTGTTTCTGGATCACCGAAACTTAAAGGCCATTCCCGGTCTGATCAGTCCCCGGAACATGAGGCTGAAAAAAGAAGCCCCGGAATTGTGGGAGACACTGGAATGTTTTGTCTCCTCCAATCAAAGCTTCTTAAAAACAGCTGAAACGATGTTCCTGCACCCGAAAACCATCAAGTACCGTATGAACAAAATTCAGGAGCTTCTTTCCCTGGATTTAAACGATCCCAATCAGGTATTCCGGATTATGCTGGATGCAAGACTTTTCAAACTGATGGAACAATTTAAAACGGAGGATGAATCATGAATCAAACTATCGCGATTTCGTATAAACAAAGGAAGCTGGAAGGTATTTTCTATCGATCCAACACATCCGGCAGCAGAGGATGTATCTTTTATTTTCACGGAGGCGGCCTCGTCTTTGGCTCCAGCCGGGATCTGCCAGCCCCCTATAGAAATCTCTTTCAACAGGCTGGTTTTGATCTTCTGAGTCTTGCTTATCCGCTGGCTCCGGAAACATCGCTTTGTGATATTCTGGACGCATCCCGGACATGGGTGGAGCATATTGCCGCACATCCGGAGTTGTGCGGCTATGACACCATGCCGCCCTATGCACTGTTTGGACGTTCCGCCGGTGCCTTTCTGGCATTGAACATCGCACACCGGATCCGGGCATCAAAAAAGGAAGGCATACGCATGCCCTTCTGTGTACTCAGTTTTTATGGATACCACACGTTCCTTCTGCCGGAGTTTTCCAGACCGGCTGCAGCCTATACCAGACTTCCTGCTGTACCGGAAGCGGTTGTGAATCGGCTGATCCAGTCGGAAGCCGTGACAGAAGGCGACCTGCAGACACGCTACAGCATTTATATCTACGCACGGCAGCAGGGAACCTGGACCCGGTTTTTAGGAACCCCGGAAGAAATTACGTCCTCTTGTCTCTCCGAGGAAGATCTGAAGGAGCTGCCTCCCTGCTTTTTCACTGCCAGCTCTGCAGATCAGGACGTCCCGTTCCGGGAATCCAAGTATATGGCTGCACACGTTCCGGGAAGCATCTTTAAACCGGTCTATTATCTGGAACATGATTTTGACCGGGATACTTCCAGAAAGGAAGGGATGCAGGTCTACCGGGATGCTCTTGTCTGGATGGATCCGCTATTCCCTATGTCAATCCCCCGCCCTTTCTGAGAGTAATGCGGTTTTCAAACAACTATCGGACCTGTCCGCTGCCATAGATAATGTACTTTGTCGTCGTCAAAGCCTCCAGCCCCATCGGACCGCGGGCATGAAGCTTCTGCGTACTGATGCCGATCTCGGCACCAAAACCAAATTCGTTGCCGTCGGTAAATCGGGTAGACGCATTGACATAGACTGCAGCGGCATCGATCTCATTCAGGAAGCGCTGTGCATGCTCATAATTGGTCGTTATAATCGCTTCCGAATGGCCGGTATTATAACGATTAATGTGACTGATTGCCTCATCCAGGGAATCCACCAGTTTCAATGACAGAATGTAATCCAGATACTCCGTACCCCAGTCTTCCTCAGAAGCCGGTACAAACTCCGGAACCATCCTGCAGGCATCGTCGTCACCACGCACCTCCACCTGCTTCTCACGCAGCCTCTCCCAGAGCAGCGGAAGAAACGCATCTGCAATCTGTCTGTGCACTACCAGCGATTCGCAGGCATTGCAGACACCGATCCGCTGCGTCTTGGCATTCATGATAATATTTAACGCCATTTCAAAATCAGCAGTCTCATCCACATAGATATGACAGTTGCCGGTGCCCGTTTCAATCACCGGAACCGTGCTGTTTTCCACGACGGTACGGATCAGTCCGGCTCCGCCGCGCGGAATCAGAACATCCACATACTGATTCAGCCGCATGAACTGACGTGTCACCTCCCGATCCGTATCCTCGATCAGAAGAATCGCGTCTTCCTCCATTCCGGCAGCAGTCAGTCCGGCACGGATCACGCGGACAATGGCCTTGTTCGATTCAATGGCATCGCTTCCGCCTTTCAGAATCACGGCGTTTCCAGTCTTAAAACAGAGACCGAAAGCATCAGCAGTTACATTGGGACGTGCCTCATAGATGATCCCCACTACACCAAGGGGAACACGTTTTTTACCGATCATCAGACCATTGGGACGCTTTTTCATAGAAAGCACCTCGCCCACCGGATCTTCCAGCGCCGCCACTTCCAGGAGACCATCAGCCATCGCCTGAATCCGCTGCGGATTCAGCAGCAGACGATCTACCAGAGCCGGGCTCATCCCACCTGCCTTTGCATGTTCCACATCCAGCTGATTGGCTTTCAGAATCTCATCCGAATGCGCAAGCAGCGCCTGCGACACCTGGCGCAGCCCCTCGTTTTTCGCCGATACTCCCAGATTATTTAAGTAAAAAGCCGCACACTTTGCACGTGCTCCGATTTCCATCAATTCCATTCTGATCCTCCTGTCCTTCTGCTTACACCCTCAGATGGTTCTCTCATCTGCATCTGTATATCCCCTCACCTGTAACCACCATCGAAAGCCGTCGATCCGTCTCCTCGACCGGAATCCGGTCAGCCATTTGAAACGGATATGCCGCTCCAATTCGCATGTGTTCCGGTTCTTCTTCAAAAAAACGGTCATAATATCCGCCGCCGTACCCAAGCCGTTCTCCGTGTATGGTAAATGCCAGCCCCGGTGTGATCACCGGTGCGCGGGCATCCCGGGCTCTCGGACAGAAAGTCTTCGGCTCCGGGATCCCCATATAGCCGGGCATCAGATCGTCCATACTGCCGATCCGGTAAAACTCCATCCGTTTTCCCTCTACACGGGGCACTGCCGTCTTCACTCCACGTCTCCAAAGCTCCTGAAGAAGACCAATCGTATCCGCCTCCTTCCCGAAAGAAACATAACAGTATACCGAATCTGCTTCCAGAAGCTCCACCAGCTGAAGCAGATTTTTGCAGAGCGCTGCATCCAGCCGTGTCTTTTCTGAAGCTGCAAGGGCACTGCGAGCCGCCTTCATGTGACGGCGCAGTTTTGCCTTCTGCTCCAGAACCTCAGTTTTTTTCATCATTCCGGTCTGCATGCTGTTCCCCTCTAGGACTGCGTGTCTTTAATGCCGCCATATTTTTTGCCGAGGTCCGTGACCGTACCGTCTTTCTCTTTGATCGAAATATTGTTCAGATTTGCCCGCATATTTCTGCGGATGGTCTCAATGTATTCTTTTCGAAGGGCAGCCTGCTCGTCTTTCTCTTCCTCCGTCAGCCCAACCGATTTGGACTTGTGGTAAAGCGTATTGATCCGGTCAATTTTACTCTGATCCATGTGTCATTTCCTCCTGTGTCTTTTTTATTCTAGTACTGATAATGAATATAATTCATCAGGTCAAAATCCAGATTGGTATGTGCCATAAACAACGTTCCTTTGTCGGCACCGGACATAATATCGTGAAGGATCTCCACATCATCTCCATTGGCAATCACCATATCAGAACCGCTGTCCGTCGCAATCCGCGCAGCAGCAAGCTTCGCCGCCATACCACCGGTACCCACATCACTTCCGGAGGTACTCTTTCCCATCTCCAGAAGCTGCGGCGTGATCTCATAAACCATGCTGATAAAGCGTGCATCCGGATTTTTATGTGGATCATCCGAATACAGGCCGTCGATATCTGACAAAAGAATCAGAAGATCGGCTCCGATGAGCGCCGCAACAATCGCAGAAAGCCGGTCGTTATCACCGAACTGAATTTCATGGGTAGAAACCGTGTCATTTTCATTCACAATCGGCACCGCCCCCAGGTTCAGCAGTTCATCAAAGGTATTCTGTGCATTATAACGGGAAACGTCATTGGTCATGGTGTCTTTGGTCAGAAGAACCTGCGCTGCGATCTGATTATACTCGGCAAACAGCTTCTGATATACCATCATCAGCCGTGCCTGTCCCACAGCCGCATAGGCCTGTTTTTCCGAAATGGTCGTCGGTCGCTTCTGTCCGCCCAGCGCCTGTCTTCCGGCGGCAATCGCACCGGAGGATACCAGCACAACCTCTTTGCCTTCGCCTTTCAGGTCACTGATGATGCGGACGAGCCGCTCAATTTTCAAAAGATTCAGATCGCCGGTCTGCGCATGAGTCAATGAGGAAGAACCGATTTTGATCACGATCCGTTTCTTGTTCTTTAATTTCATTCTGTCATCTGTAAGCATAATTTCCTCCTGTTTCCAGCGGCTGAAATCTCGACGCAATCGCTTCCGCCACTTTTACGCCGTCCATAGCTGCGGATGTAATACCGCCTGCATATCCGGCACCCTCTCCGCAGGGATACAGTCCCCGGATACGGCTTTCCATCTGCTCATCTCTCCAGATGCGCACCGGGGATGAAGTCCGGCTCTCAATCCCGGCAAGGACAGCGTCTGTCCGGTCGAAACCGGCAATCATATGTCCAAAACCATCCATGGCCTCAATCAGAGACCGGTTCAGAGCTTCCGGCATTACCGCACGAAGATCGGCAAATGCCCAGGCACCCTTGATCTGCGGCTCTACCTCTCCGAGACGGGTGGAAATCCGGTTCTTTTTGAAATCTCCATAGAGCTGGACGGGCACCTTTCCTCCGGCTGCCGCATAGGCAAGCTCCTCCAGCCTGCGCTGGAACGCCACACCGCCAAGCGGTGTGGCGTCCGGATAATCCTCCGGCGTCACCGTAACAATCAGGGCACTGTTGGCATTGGCGCCCGCACGGTCATGGTAGCTCATACCATTGACAGCCAGCCGTCCAGGTTCCGAGGACGCATT
>JALFHZ010000199.1 GCA_022776445.1 Lachnospiraceae bacterium | reverse complement strand
GGCTTTTTATTTTCTATTTTCTAACCACCCTCAGGCAAGTTATTCAGATTACCTGGGCTCTACAAGCCCCGTCTTCGCAGAATGGTGATCACTTTTCCCTTCACCTGGTTCATCGGAACCGGCCCATAATCCCGGCTGTCTTCCGCGTTCGTCCGGTAATCTCCCAGTATGAATACATGGTTTTCCGGTACCTTATACGGATACTCCAGTTCGCCTTTCTGATAAGTCGGATACAGGATTTCTCCTGACTGCACGGTTCCGTTGACTAAAAGCTTTCCGCTTTCATCTATTGTCACCACATCCGTTTCCCTGGCAGCGATCCGTCCCACCTTCTGCTTACCATCGACGGTATAAACCACAACATCGTTCTTTGCATATTCCTTCTGCATCCGGAACGCAACAATCAGGTCTCCGTCTTTCATCGCAGGAAACATATCCTGCCCCTTATTCTGCGTAATCAGAAATACCTGAGTGAAAATCAGGTATCCCGCAAGCGCCAGCACCACAATACGTGTAAATAATTGAATATATTCCTGTTTCGTATTCAGTGCGATTCTTCGTGCTCTGATCACTTCCGTAGCTGTTTTTTCTTTCTTCTGCTTACCCATCACCCTGCCTCTCTTCCGGCGAGAGAATCCCTGTCTTGTTTTCAGCCAATAATGTTTCGTACCGGATTCTCTCCGCAGTTAACGCAGCATCATACAGCTTATTTAACTCATCAATCTTCTTCCAGACATCTGCTTCGCTGACACCGCCAAACAGCTGTTTTCGAAAGCGGACTTTCTTCAGCCATTCGACGATTTTCTGTTGTTCAGAATTGATTGGTGCTTTTTCCGTACTGGGAAGAGACTGATTTTGAGCTTTTTCTTTTCCCATCCTCATGTCCTCCGTTAATCAAGATCGTTTTCATCTTCTTTCCGTTTACGGATGACATAGAATGCAATGCCTGCTGCTACTGCGCCAAGAATCAGAGCATATGGTAAGGAATCAAGAAGAACACCGGCATCCACATTTCCTGTCTTATCATTGGTCACTGTAATATGGATCTGATCGGTAATATGCTCCGGTATCGTGCAGCTATCTTTGTCAAATGTTACATCATCGCTACTTAATGTCATTGTGTAACCTTCTATATTCGATTCTGCAATAGTCAGTGTCGAACCGATCCTGATCCCTTTTAGTGTTATATTGTTTCCATGACCAAGTGAAAATTCCGCTTTCTTTCCTTCTTCCGTAAGTGTATAATTAGCCGCATCTGCTTCCATAGCGCTGTCACAAGTCACAATAAACGAGAATGCCTTGCTTCGATCACCCAGAATGCCGGTAACTTGTTTGGTAATCACCACATCAACCGTCTGTTTCTTCCAAATCGCATATAACGTGGTGGTATCTTTTGTTAGTGCAATGCTACCTTCACCCAATGCATATGTTGGCTCAACCGCATCTTTGTCCTCATCCCATCCGACTAGTTCATAACCATCACGGACGAAATGCGGGGTATTCGCATCCATGTTATCCCAGATATCAACATTACTATTTCTTTCCCATTGCTCTGTTACCCGTTGACCACTACCTTCATTGCCATCATAAATCAACGTAACAGCATCTTTGGACCATTGGGCTTCAAACTGCATCAGGATACGGGTAACCAGCACATATCTTCCCGGCTGGTAAATTGCACCGTTGGGTGCTTTCCAACCAACAAAGGAAAGACTCGGATCCGATGGAACAGATCCATTTTTCCAAACATCCTTAGGATCAGGTAGTTGTACGCTTGCGTCATTCACGGCAAAATCTCTATTGTCATAAACTGTCTGTGTGTTATTATCTCCACCAATACCAGGCAAATAACAAACCTTTCCCTTATCACCTTCCCAAACACCGTACAGTTTAATCACACCATCCTTATCCACATGATTTGCTCCCACCGCAGATGTGAAATCAAACGGTTGAAGCTTTCCATCCTGATACCAATACCAGCCCTTGAAACTGTCCTGTACTCCTACAGGAACGGTGAAATCTTCTAACTTTCCTCCTTCCGCAAAACCTTGTGTTCGATATGGTAATGCATCATCTACATAAAGATAATACTCCGCTTTAAACTGATCCGGCTCCCACTTAGCATATAGTTCCATATTGCTGTTAATTCTGGAATTTTCATCTGGTACATACAGCGTACCATCAATATAGTTTGGATCCGTATACCAACCCGCAAAAATATGACCTTCTTTTTTCATCCCGGACTCAACCGTCTTAAGCAAATCAGTATTATCGTTGTATATCAAATCACCATAATAATACGTATCTTTCTTTGTATTCTCACCATATACATCATCATATACATGCAAAGATAGGCTTAAACTATTTCGGTTGTAAAGAAGTATCTGACAGCGATCATTGGAACCTATATTACTTGCTCCAAAAACATCATTAAAAATGCTTTTTATTGTTTTTGAAGTTTGTGCAGTATAAACTGTTACATTACTAGCTTTTAAAGATGTTGAATTTCCAAGATTCCCGTATGTTTCTCTCCATTGCGGCTTTCCAGTCACTGCCAAACATCCATCTAAACTTTTATATTTATATCCGCTACTTGAATATGCTTTTTGGCAAGCCTCTGCATAAATTGTATAATATGTATTATTATATTTAAAATCTGCTGTTTCTCCAGATAATGTCGTTCTTGCATAAATCAGCCAGTCAACTGACACATCTGTTGCTTCCGCTGTTAGTTTTCCACTGCCAACCAGAATACCGTTTTCAATCTTTACTCCATCATCTCTTGTTGTTGCAAACAGCGATGACTCTAATGTAAACATATTGGAAGACTGAATATGCTCATCTGGACAACGCCATGTAAAAAATGTACGATTATCCTTACTATTATTGCTCACCCATCCAATTTGAGGCCAAACCGGAGTAATATTCTCGCCGTACTTTGCTACAAACGAATAAGTAAATTTTAATTTGTCCGTATCATAATGATTGTATTGTACCTGATACTTATCTGTTTCCGAATAACCAGACAATGACGCCCGATCTCCATTGGGATAACTATCATTTCTGCTGCCGGTAGTCTCATATCGGAATGTCAAAGTAATTCTCGCACGGTTATAATAAACCAACATTACCGTTGATCCATCCGGCATTACCTGTCGCTTATTGCTGGCTGTATGATACTGATAATACGTTTGACTGATATCCGGAATATTCGCTGCCCCCGTGCTATTTACAGAATTATACACAGTTCCTGTTAATTCCCCATCAGGTGTTTCCGAATACTTGAGTGCATGTGTTTGACCCTTGTTTGTAATCGTACTTTTTACAACCGAAACATATGAACCAGAAGGTGCATATACTGTCTGGCTGATTCCGGCAGGAGTATAACCATCATCATCCGCATTCTCATTCATATAAACCAGTGTAACCGGCACATAATTTGCGTTCCAGAATGCATAGAGTGTCCTGTCTGTATAAATCACAGTCGTAAAATCGAATTCTGCATATTCCGTATTACTGGTTGACCATCCACGAAATGTATAGCCCTCGCGGGTTGTAATTGGTTTTGCAACTGTCTCGCCTGCAGCAATATACTTCGTCGGAACAGCGATACCTCCGTTTGAAATGAAGCTGACACTCACCTCGTCTCCATACCACGCATAAAGATTTAACGTATAACTTCCATCTGTAATGACTTCACTGATCGTTTCGGTAAAATCAAACGCTACAAGCTCCGTTACCGGCTGATCTCCCTGCTTCACTGTCGACCAGCCTTTGAAAATCTTTTTCTCTAATAATTGTGCCTTCGCAGACGATACCGTCCTTCCCGCTTCCACTGCCACCGTCAGAAGAACCGTTCCACCATCCTGACTATAAAAGTTTACATGATAACTGGAATCAGTCACCTCAACCCATTTTGCATAAACGGTAATATCTTGTGATACCATTGTATCTGTGTCAAATTCCGTATCCAGTTCTTCATCAGAATACCAGCCGCCAAATGACTTTATGGATGTCCCATTCGCATCATTCCAAACCGGTGTAGGCAAACTATCTACGCAGCTCGTTTCTGTACTGGTCATAACCGCTTCCGGTACTTCTACACCTGCTGCTGCTGCCTCTGAACCGATATCAAATGTAACTTTATAAGAGGTATAGGAAACTGCAAGGGCCGCTGCTCTCCAACTGATTGCAAAGGTTGAAAAGCTGTCTATACAGAATTCTGCTATTGCGGTGCCTTCGTTCACTTCGACCGTTCCAGTTAGTGCTGTTTCTCCATTCGCCTCACCTGCAACATTCTCAAGTGAGACTTCCGTATTGCTCTCATCCAGATGATGCACCACTAAAGAATCTGGATCTGCTTGCCCTGACATCGCTTCTTGATGCATCTGAATTGATACCTGTACGCCATGCTTCGGCTCGATTTCATTTTCTTCCGAATCCATAAAACGGATGTCCAAAGCCATCATTCCATCATACTCTACGCCTTTTGCATCTAATGCATTTTTCGCGGTCTGAAACTGTTCTGCTGTGTCAGCATCATCCTCCTTCAGCTCCGTTACAAACAATTCCGCATCTTCCGGAAGATCTCCGCTTCGTGCATTGACTGTAACGGTTATATTTTCAAGTTCTGCATTATAATGCTTCATTGTTTTTGATGAAGCTGCCCACTCAAAAAATGTCTCTTCATCCATCGCAAGATCTCCGGCAGTCGTCACAAACGCTACCGCCGTGTCCTTCTCCAGCCCCACAACCTCATACACCATGCCATCCAGCGCATTCGGATCTGCATTGGAATCGGTAGCATCCGATGGGGTCGCTTTATCCGTATTCGATGGGGTTGCTGCTACGCGGGAAGTCTCATGCCAGGAAATCGCTGCCACCGGACTGTGATCTGCAGCTTCCTGTTCCGGCTCATCTACTGACACTTCAGTATCTTCCCGGACCTCTTCCTGACCCTGATTTGTGTCAGTATCCGTATCAATCGTGATTTCTGCATCCGATGAATCTATTACATCCTCATCTGCCTTATTTTCTTCTTTTGGGGCATCCTCTGTTTCTGTCTTCTGAGTATGGTCGTTCTCCTGCGTCTTCTCGTCTTCCTCAGCCTTTTCGCTTCCCTCATCAGACTCCTGTTCCTGACTGACTTCCTTCGCCTCGGTTCCTTTCTCGGTCTCAATCACCACTACATCAGCCACACCGCTGAAGCCACCTTTTCCGCCGCCGGTATTTCCTCCGCCGCCGCTGCCGCCGCTGCTGGAACTGCCGCCGCTGCTGGAGCTGCCGGAACCGCCACTGATCACAATGCCTTCTCCGCTATTTGTTGTAATATCACCGACTGCTCCCGGACTTCCCGTTATCTCAGCTGCCGACTTGTACGGATTGGCCTGATCGTCTGACTGGACTGCACTTCTCGGTGCTACTTTGATCTCCTCCGTACCCTTATCATCCACATGAATGACTGCCGTCTTCTCTACATCAGACGTATTGGTCAAAAGGAAAATCATTTCTTCGGAACCGTCGATCTCATACGCACTGTCCAGCTCAATTTCACCATCCAGACGTGCAAAAATGCGCAGGTTCAATGCGCCGTCATTATCTTTGATCTCCGGTGTCAGTTCGTACAGAGTTCCGTTTGCCTCCATCAGCGAATCATAAGTATCTGCCGCCTCTCCGACGAACTCGAAACTCCTGTCAACGGTCTGATCCGTTAAAACTGCTTCCTGCAATGCCTCATACAGCGAAACACGATCCAGTTCAAATTCATAATCATTGCTTCTTCCGTCATCTGCCGCGACTGCCATATTACCGATATTGCCGGCAATCAAACTGGCGCACAGTGCAATTGCACAGTATTTTTTCCCTTCACGATGCAAGAACCTTGCGAGCTGTGAAGCTTTGCTTCCGCGTTTCCCTGTTTTCAAGTTTTCCATGCTCATAGCCCACTCTATCCTCCCTCTCCGTTTTTTTCTGTAATATATCCGTTGCACATCGAAACTGTACATGCGGTACTTCCATCTCTTATGCTAACTTTATCAAAACAGCTATCATAGAACCTATCATAAAAGGGATTATTTTTGATTTTTCTTATTATTTCTTATAGATTTATTCAGACATTTTTCTCCAAGATAAACAGAATGGTTACAAATTGTAAAACAAAATAACACCATCACACAGAATCAAACCGCCTGTTCTCGGCTGTATCCTGTGCGGTGGTGCTGCACGCGTTCATATATTTTCATTTCTTTCATCCCCAAATGTTCACATCGCCACCGGCTGCAGCTCTTCCAGGGAGGAAACCACATATTCAATCTCCGCACGGTTTCCGGCCATCTCCTTCAGCTTGCGGCAGATTCTTCGGTGTACCAGTACACAGTCTTCCCGGTCCGTCCCGACCAGAAGAATCAGAAACTGAGAGTTGCTGTATTGGGTATATGCGTCTCCTTTCCGGAGACTTTTATTGATCGCCTTTTTCAAAAGGGCGGAACGTGCTTTCAGCTTCTCCTGATTGCTGATCAGCTTGCCCTCGTAATCCACCAGCGTACAGAGCATCAGGAAAACCGATTTTCCCGACCGCTCCATGTTACGGCTGACCATATGGCAGATGTCTACAAAACCAGAGAAAGAACAGTAATAGGCACCGCGGCTGTTCGCCAAATTGCCCGGATATTCCCAGATCTTCTGACGGATCTCATCCATCTCGCCATCGAAATGCAGTGTCATCTGACTGATCCGTTCATAGCACTCCAGCATCTCCGGTGTCGGCGGCAATCCCATCTCATCGGAATAACGGCGAACCATCTTATTGTAAAGCATCATCGCCTGCTTGTATTCCCCCTTGTCCAGCAATACCTCGATCTGACAGATCTGCCAGTTGTCATAGGGATACAGATGCACGGCCCGTTCAAACAGAAATTCCAGCGCATTGTAATCGCTTTGCTTCTTATAATAATTCCCCAGCCACTGCACACACAGTTCGAATAAAGTCTTCAGGCGCAGATTTTCTGCCATGACCCAGATTTCCGTACAGATCGTCGGAAGCAATTCTCCCCGATACAGTTCAAAAGCTTCCTCGTAACAGGAACATTTCTCCCGTTCATCCACACTCTGCTCCGCCCGGTCCATCAGCTTCTCAAATTCATGCACATCCATTCTCACCGGAAACTGATCATCCGGAAAGTACACCCCATTGACCCGGGAAATATACTCTCCCTTAGGCAGGCCAATCTTCACCATCTGCTTTCTCAACTGATACAGAAGATTATTCACGCTGTTATTGGAATCGGAAAGATCGCTGCGGTCATACAGCGCCTGCGTCAATTGTTCCTTTGTCACGCCCTTTTTTCCGCGAAGCCAGACAAACTGCAGCAGCTGTATGAACTTGGACGTGCTTTTTCTGCCAAGTATAATTTCCCTGCCACCGCAGGAAATCGAAAATTCGCCCAGCATCCGAACGTAGAAAAATGCCTGATCGTCTTCTTTCATCCTGATATCACACACCTCATTCTATCCCGGTATTCCTATTCCTCCTGCCCGTCTTCCGGTTCTGTCAGGGAAATCTGGCTGAACAGACGCATCAGCTCCAGTGCACTCCGGAAAGATACCCGCTGCTCTCCGGTAATTTTGCCGCACACGCTTCCCTGCAGACTGGCATTCTGACGATATTCAATGGTAATCATCAGGACATCCTTCGCACGGAACGTCTGGATATAGGACTCCAGGTCCATCCCGAGCAGTCTGTTCTCGTTATTTATCTCCGGCTTCTGAACCGGACTCTCTTCGAAACTCTTCTTCATCTGCCGATTCAGAAATCTAGGCTCAGACACACGCCTCGGACAATTGATCCAGTCACAGATCTCATCCAGAGAAAGGATCAGATCGTCAATCCCATGGAATGCGACTGATTCTTTCAAAAAACCATTCACAATACTGCCATGCAGACCGCGCTGATCCTGTCCCTGCAAGAACACAAGCATAGTCCCAACCCGATTAAATGCAGATGTATTGGCTTTCCCATCCATATTCATACTTCTTTATCTCCCCTTTTTACGCATTCCAGTTCTCCAGGAAACGCTGCTTTAACAACGCTTTTCATTATCTTACTACATATTTTCGAACAAAGCAAATCCTTTTCCATTGTATAAAAAAAAGAATTTCTTCATAAAAATAAAAGCAGCACCCCTTCCCTCTGCGGGAAAGAACACTGCTGCGGTCAATCCATGACCATTACACAAAATTCTTTTTCAGTTTTGTATGAATCGGCACGGCATACTGAGTCGGAATCTCCATTCCCTGCCAGATTTCTTCAGAGCGCATTGCCTGATACACCAGCATCCACAGACCTGCGCAGGACTTCAGTCCCAATTCCTTTGCATAGGAAACCAGCCGGGTCTCCAGCGGATTGTAAACGACATCTGCAACGGCCTCGAATCCGCCCGCCGCGAGTTCTTCTTTGGTCAGGATGCTTGCGTCACACTTCGGATACATGCCGATCGGCGTTGCATTGGCCAGAATATCACCTTTGCACAGCTCCTTCTGCGTCAGGAAGTTGTAAGTCTCTATGAATGGGAACTGCTCTTTCGCCTTAGCCAGCTGCTCATCATTGATATCAAATACCCTGACACTCTTTGCACCACAGTTTCTGAATGCAGCAATGATTGCAAAACCGGCTCCGCCGCCGCCTACCAGCACGCAGTCCTTATCCTTCACGTCGATATCAGCCACCTTCAGCATGGTGGTAAATCCGTAGCAGTCCGTATTGTAGCCGATCGCCTTGCCATCCTTGAAATCGATGGTGTTGATCGCACCGATTGCCTTCGCGTCTGCATCAATATCATCCAGATACGGCATGATCATCTGTTTATAAGGAACCGTCACATTGACACCGGCATAGCCCAGTACTTTCAGGGAATCCACGATCTTCGGAACATCTTCTCTGGCAATCTCCAGAATTCCATACACACCGTCCACATCGATCATATCCAGCATCTGGCGATGAATCGCCGGAGACATGGAATGACCCAGTTTTTCACCGATTACTGCGTAAGATTTCAAACTCATGTTCATTTCCTCCATTCTGCTGCATCGTAAAATACATTAACAATAAGTTATCATTTTTAATTTTTTCTGTCAATATTCGATAAAATCATTTGCCCAAAATCTTCCGATCTCCATAGTCCCCGGCTATCATTGTGCTTTCGGATAACAGAAAAAGCCCCGCGTTGTGATGGGACGCGGGGTTCATTTTTCTTTAGGATTTCGGATTTCAAAAAGGATAAAGGATTTATTTCTCGTGCATTTCTTATGGTTAGAGTATAGCACACTGCCCCCAAAAAAGTTTGTATAATGTTTAAATAGATTATGAAGAAATTCTTAATTTCCCGCTGCCCTGAACGCTTCCCTTTTCCGCAGCATATCCTGATAGTAAAACAGAAGAAAGTCCTGGATATCGCTTTGTTTGATGCAAGACTCGCAATTCACGGCACGGATCCATGCGGCTTCACCGGCAAAGGGATCGGCGTCGCTGTCCTGGATACCGGCTGTTTTCTTCATGAAGATCTGGAGGGAAGAATTGCCGTTTTCTCAGATATGATCCGGAAACGTTCCTCCCCCTATGATGACAACGGGCACGGCACCCATGTCTGCGGAATCATCGGCGGCAGCGGGCATGCCAGCGACGGACGCTTCTGCGGCGTGGCACCCGGCTGCCACCTGATTCCGGTCAAAGTCCTGGACCGCCGGGGCAACGGCTATGCCTCAGATGTCCTCGCCGGACTGCGCTGGATCCGGGAACATCAGGTACAGTACAATATCCGAATCGTCAATATCTCCGTGGGATCCTTTTCCCGCAAAAATATGAGTGAAGATTCCATTCTGGTCCGGGGCGTCAACGAAGCATGGGATGACGGGCTGGTAGTTGTGGTCGCGGCAGGAAATATGGGGCCCAAAAGCGGCACCATCACAACGCCTGGCATCAGCCGCAAGGTAATCACCGTAGGATGCTCCGACGATCACAAAGAGGTTAATGTCATGGGCAGCCGGATGATTGATTACTCCGGACGCGGTCCCACCGGATCCTGCATCTGCAAGCCTGACATCGTGGCACCGGGCGCATCCATCACCAGCTGCTCCAACCGTACAGGTCAGTATACTGCCAAAAGCGGCACCAGCATGGCAACGCCGCTCGTCTCCGGTGCCCTGGCGCTCCTTCTGGAAAAATATCCGGAGATGAGCAACCGGGACGTAAAGCTGCGCCTCTGGGAACGGGCTGTAGATATCGGGCTTCCGAAAAACCAGCAGGGACATGGGATGCTGCATATAGCCAGGCTCCTCGCATAAACACGAAAGCGCAGGCATTTCTCCATTACCGCAGGAACATCCGCACCATCTTTTCTTTCAGCTTTGTATAAGGCTGATACCGCATCGGCAGATCCAGCCAGGTATATTTCTTCACGATGCTCTTTTCATGGCTGAACGTCTCAAAGCTCTTTCTTCCATGATAAGATCCCATACCGCTGTTGCCTACCCCGCCAAATCCCATTTGAGAAGTTGCCAGATGAATGATCGTATCATTGATACAGCCGCCTCCAAACGGCACTTCCCGCAGAAAACGTTTTTCCAGACGCCGGTCGCTGGTGAACAGATAAAGTGCCAGCGGCTGCGGTCTGCTTTTGACAAATTTGCAGGCCTCTTCCATGGAATCCACAATCAGAATCGGAAGTACCGGTCCGAAGATTTCCTCCTGCATAACCGCATCCTGCCCGGTCACACCGTCCAGAACAGTCGGGGCAATCTGCAGAGTTTCCACATTGCCCGTTCCCCCATGTACCAGCTTTTCCGGATCCAGCAGTCCGAGAATCCGGTCAAAATGCCTGCGGTTTACAATTCTTCCGTAATTCGGATTGGAAAGCGGCTCTTCGCCATACATACGGACAATCTCTTTTTTCACATACTGTAAAAATTCTTCATGAACGCTGCGCTCCACCAGCACATAATCCGGAGCCACACAGGTCTGGCCGCAGTTCAGATACTTGCCAAACACCACCCGCCTGGCTGCCAGCTTCAGATTGGCAGTCCGGTCGATGATACAGGGGCTCTTGCCGCCCAGCTCCAACGTCACCGGTGTCAGGTGTGCAGATGCTTTTTCCATCACATATTTTCCCACGTTCACTCCGCCGGTGAAAAAGATATAGTCAAACTTCTGTTCCAGAAGGCTCTGGTTTTCCTTTCGGCCGCCTTCTACCACACCCACATACTTCTCCGGAAATACTTCGCGGATCAGGTGTGCCAGCACACGGGAAGTCTCCGGTGAATAAGCAGACGGCTTGACCACACAGCAATTGCCCGCCGCGATGGCCCCGATGAGCGGCTCCAGCGTCAGGAGAACCGGATAATTCCACGGCGACATCACCAGTACCACGCCGTACGGCTCCTGAACCGTAAAGCTTCTGGCATGAAACTGTGCCAGAGGAGTCACAACCAGACGGTCACGGCTCCAGGCACGCACATGCTTTCTGACATAGCGCAGTTCTGACAGTGTCAGTCCGATCTCACACATATAGGTTTCCGCTCTGGACTTACCCAGATCTGCCCGCACGGCTTCATTCAGCTCCTGCTCATACTGCAGAATCGCCTTTTCCAGCCGTGTCAGCATCCGGATCCGAAAATTCACATCCAGGGTCTTTCCGGAAGCAAAAAACTTCCGCTGCGCCTTCATCAATTCTTCGATCTGCATTCCTCGTCTCCTTTCACACGGTAATAAATTCGTTCCAGTTCTCTCCGATTCATCAGCTTCGGCACCGGATACAGCGGATTGGCTTCCTGATCCGCATGTTTTGCCAGCTTCGGAATGTCCTCTGTGTGGATCTCCGGAAGGCAGCGCGGAATTCCCATGGAATCATTCATCTCCTGGATCCATGCAATAAAACGCTCCGCCGCTTCCCGGTCGCAGCTTCGGCCGGCTCTGCCTTTCCTGCGTGTCTCCCGCATCCGTCACAATCATGACCGACGCGACGTTATGCTGCCTGCATATCTCAGGAATCGCCCCCACCGTCTGCACCCGTTTCGGACTGCGATATGGAAGCAGCGGAATAGCTGCATGAAACACCTGCTGAAATACACGGCACCAGATTCTTCTTATTATGAACATAATCCCTTTCTCCTGTCAGGAAAGCCCGGAACTTTCCTTATAATTTGTGAATAAACAATCCGCTTCTCAGCTTGGGCTCAAACCACGTGGACTTCGGAGGCATCAGCAGTCCTGCATCCGCCACGGCAAACAGCTCCTGAATAGAGGTCGGATACATGGCAAATGCCACGGCATGCGCACGGTCTTCGGAGCATTTCTCCCCATTCACCGCTTCCGCTCCTTTCACCAGACGCTCCAGTTCTCCCAGCCCGCGGATACCTCCGACGAACTGAATCCGGTTGTTTGTGCGCGGGTCATCGATTCCCAGCACCGGTCCCAGCAGAGTATCCTGCAGGATGGACACATCCAGCCCCTTCACCGGATCAGCACTCTGATACTCCGGTTTTACAGTCAGCTCATACCAGCATTCATCCAGATACATTGCCACATGATGAAGTTTCTCCGGCTGGAATGCATTTCTGCCCCGCTTCTCCACCCGAAAGATTTCCTGTACGCGGTTCATGAATTCTGCCTTAGTCAGGCCATTTAAATCTTTCACAACGCGATTATACGGCATGATCATCAGCTGATCATCCGGGAACAGCACGGACAGGAAATAATTGAACGGCTCCTGACCGGTGTAGTCCGGATGTTCCGCCCTGCGTTTCAGGCCAACCTTTACAGCGGAAGCTGCCCGATGATGACCGTCTGCAATATAAACCTTCGGGATCTTTGCAAACAGCTCCTGGATCCGCCCGATCTTTCCGGCTTCCTCGACCCGCCATACCCGATGCGTGATACCGTCTTCTGCCACAAAGCTGTACAGCGGCGGTGTCCCCTTCTTCAGCTCCACAAGCTTATTCAATTCATTTTCAGAACGATATGCGAGGAAAATCGGCCCGGTATGCGCGCCTGTCACATCCACGTGACGGATACGATCCAACTCCTTCTCTTCACGGGTGTTCTCATGCTTTGCAATCACTCCGTTCAGGTAGTCATCGATGGAAGCGCAGGCTACGATGCCGGTCTGAGCCCTGCCGTCCATGGTCAGCTCATAGATATAATAACACTCTGCCTGATCTGACACCAGAATGCCCTGATCCTGCCAGTCCTTCAGCATATCCCGTGCCTTTTCGTATACGCGCTGATCATACATATCAAAATCATCCGGGAACTGTGTCTCCGCCCGGTCGATGGCCAGAAACGATCTGGGGTTTGCTTTTACTACTTCCTTTGCCTCTTTCCGGTCATAAACGTCATAAGGAAGTGCCGCCACTACAGACGCCACTTCCTTATTCGGACGAATACACCGGAACGGTCTGATATCTGCCATATAGGTAATCTCCTGTTCCGAATAGTTTATGTATTTTTACTGAATCACTCTGACTCTCAGAACGCCCTGGATTGCATTCAGTTTCTGAACGGTCATCTCATCCGGGATATTTTCCAGATCCATCAGAGTATATGCATATTTATCACGGCTCTTGTTGGTCATATCGGAAATATTGATTCCGCCTGCTGCCAGCGTACCGGTGATCTGACCGATCATATTCGGTACATTCAGATGCATGACAGCGACACGGCTTGCAGTCTTGCATACGCCCATATCACATGCCGGATAGTTGACGGAATTCTTAATATTACCGTTCTCCAGGTAATCCATGATCTCCAGTACGGCCATCTTCGCACAGTTATCCTCGGACTCCTCGGTGGAAGCACCCAGATGCGGAATCACAATCGCGCCTTCCATATTGGATGACTTCGGATTCGGGAAATCTGTTACATATTTCTTTACCTTGCCGGATTTCAGAGCTTCTGCCATATCGTCGTCATTTACCAGCGTGTCTCTTGCAAAGTTCATGACAACCACACCATCCTTCATCTGATCCAGCGCAGCTTTATTGATCATGCCCTTGGTGCTTTCCATAGCAGGTACATGTACGGTGATGAAATCACACTCCTGGAAAATGGTATCCAGATTGCCGATATGCTTTACCGAGCGGGAAAGCATCCATGCTGCATTGACAGAGATAAACGGGTCATAGCCGTAAACTTCCATGCCAAGGGATACTGCCACATTGGCAACCTCAGCACCGATGGCACCCAGACCGATCACACCCAGCTTTTTGCCCTTGATCTCGGTTCCGGCAAATGCCTTCTTGCTCTTCTCCACGGATTTGGAAATGTTCGCATCCTCTTTGTTTGCCTTACACCACTCAATACCTCCGATGATATCACGGGAAGCCAGCATCATGCCTGCGATTACCAGCTCTTTTACGCCGTTGGCATTCGCTCCAGGAGTATTGAATACCACGATGCCTTCCTGTGCGCATGCATCAAGCGGAATATTGTTAACACCGGCACCGGCACGTGCGATTGCAAGCAGGGAAGCCGGGAACTGCATCTCATGCAGAGACGCGCTTCTCACCAGAATACCCTCTGCCTCATTCACATCATCGGTCAGAGCATAGTCTTCTGTCAGTAAATTGGTACCGTATTTGGAAATAGCGTTTATGCAATGGATTTTTCTCATGCCTGGTGTGCCTCCTCGAATTTCTTCATGAACTCAACCAGCTTCTCAACGCCTTCCATCGGCATTGCATTGTAAATGCTGGCACGCATACCGCCCACGGTTCTGTGACCTTTCAGGTTTACAAAGCCTGCTGCGGTTGCTTCTTTGATGAACTCTGCATCCAGATCCGGATCACCGGTCACGAACGGTACGTTCATCAGGGAACGATCCTCTTTCACAACGGTTCCCTTGAAAAGCTTGCTCTCGTCGAGGAAATCATAAAGGATCTTTGCCTTTTTCTCATTGTACTCTTTCATCGCCTGCAGACCGCCGCGCTTCTTCAGCCATTTGAAAACCTTGCCGCAGATATAAATGCCATATGCAGGCGGAGTGTTGTACAGGGACTTCGCATCTGCATGAATCTTGTACTGGCACATGGTAGGAGTACCCGGCAGCACATCCTCGGTAATCAAATCTTCACGGATAATGACAATAACAACACCAGCCGGACCGATGTTCTTCTGAACACCGCCGTAGATCACGCCGTATTTGGTTACATCCACCGGCTCAGACAGGAAGCAGGAAGAAACATCCGCTACCAGGGTCTTGCCCTTGGTGTTCGGCAGCTGTTTGTACTTGGTTCCGTAAATGGTATTATTTTCACAGATATATACGTAATCCGCATCCTCATCGATCGGCAGATCAGAACAATCCGGAATGTAGCTGAATGTCTTATCTTCACTGGATGCCACAGCTACTGCCTTTCCGTATTTCTGCGCCTCCTTGAATGCCTTCTTCGCCCACTGTCCGGTAATGATATAATCTGCCACACCGTTTTTCATCAGGTTCTGCGGAATCATGGAGAACTGTAAATGGGCACCGCCCTGCAGAAACAGGACTTTGTAATTATCCGGAATATTCATCAGTTCACGCAGATCTGCTTCTGCTTCCTGGATAATGGTCTCGAATGCTTTAGATCGATGGCTCATCTCCATAACTGACATACCGGTACCTCTGTAGTCCAGCATCTCGTCTGCGGCTTCCTTCAGCACTTCTTCCGGCAAAACGGCCGGACCTGCTGAAAAGTTATACACTCTTCCCATTGTTTTTTCCTCCCTTTTTTATTTTTATACTTTGTATCTATATCAATTGATCTTCAGATCAATCTCATCGAATGCATCCTGAATCGGTGCACCCGGGGATACCATTGGATATACTTTATCATCACAGTTGATCTGGCAGTCGATCACAACCGGGCTGCCGAGCTTCATGGCCTCTTCCAGCACCGGACGAAGCTCATCCTTTGAGGATACGCGATAAGCCTTTGCTCCCATCGCTTCTGCCAGTTTGACATAATCTACCGCGTCATTCAATATCGTATGCGAATACCGCTTGCCATAGAACAGTGTCTGCCACTGGCGCACCATGCCAAGCACATGGTTATTGATAATCACTTCGATAATCGGAATATTGTAACGGGTCGCCGTTGCGATCTCGTTCATGTTCATACGGAAGCAGCCGTCTCCTGCGATATTGAATACCGGAGTGTCCGGATGTCCTTCATCCCCGCAGCCCATCTTGGCACCCAGAGACGCGCCGAGACCATAGCCCATGGTTCCCAGTCCGCCGGAGGTCAGGAATGTTCTCGGTTTTCTGTATTTGTAATACTGTGCTGCCCACATCTGATGCTGACCAACCTCGGTACAGATGATTGCATCGCCTTTGGTCAGCTCGTCGATGGTCTCGATGATAAACGGTCCGGTCAGCTGGTTCTTGTCATAGCGCAGCGGATACATATCTTTCATCCGTTCCACATGTGCCACCCACTCATCGTGGTTGATCGGATCCAGTCTCGCATTCAGCTTTCTCAGGATCACCTTCAGATCCCCAACCACGCTTGCATGGGTGCGGATGTTCTTGTTGATCTCGGCAGAGTCCACGTCAAACTGCAGGATCTTCGCATTCGGAGCAAACTTGGACGCATTGCCGGTCACACGGTCACTGAAACGCGCACCTGCCACGATCAGCAGATCGCATTCGGTGATTCCATAGTTGGATGTCTTGGTTCCATGCATGCCAACCATACCGGTATACATCTCGTCGGTACCGTCAAAGGCACCCTTACCCATCAGAGAATCCGCCACCGGTGCCTGAATGCGGTGTGCCAGTGTGCGCAGTTCCTCGGAAGCATTGGCCAGAACAGCACCGCCGCCCACAAAGATGAACGGTTTCTGAGACTTGCGAATCAGCTCCAGCGCAGTCTCAATATCCTCTTCACGGATCGTATCGATCTGCCGCTTCACCGGCTCCGGTACCACCGGAGTGTATTCACAGGTTGCCGCCGTTACATCCTTGGTAATATCAATCAGAACCGGACCTGGTCTGCCGCTCTGCGCAATCGCAAACGCGCGGCGGATCACTTTCGCCAGCTTGTTGATGTCTTTTACGATAAAATTATATTTCGTGATCGGCATGGTCACGCCTGCAATATCAATCTCCTGGAAACTGTCTCGGCCTAACAGACTGACGCCCACGTTGCAGGTAATCGCAACCACCGGAATGGAATCCATATATGCAGTAGCAATACCGGTTACCAGGTTGGTTGCACCAGGGCCGGAGGTTGCCAGACAGACACCGACCTTGCCGGTAGCTCTGGCATATCCGTCAGCCGCATGTGCTGCTCCCTGTTCGTGGGAGGTCAGGATATGGGTAATCTCGTCCTGATGCTTGTAAAGTGCATCATAAATATTCAAAATCGCGCCGCCCGGATAACCGAATACCGTCTTAACGCCCTGTTCTTTCAAACATTCGACAACGATCTCGGAACCATTCAGTACTCTGGTCTCCGGGTTCTGCATTGCCGGCGTATTCATCTCTGCCATATTGTAAACTCCTTATCTATATAAACTAAAACTGTTTCTGCTCTGTCCGGACGATCCTAGTTGCCGGCCAGGATCGCACCTTTATCTGCACTGGTTACCAGCTGCGCATAGCGCTTCAGATAACCGGTTACTTCCTTCTTCTTCGGTGTCCAGTTTGCACGGCGTCTTGCCAGCTCTTCCTCAGACACTCTCATATTGATGGTATTGGCATTGATATCGATCTCGATGATGTCGCCTTCTTCCACCAGTCCGATCGGGCCGCCTGCCGCTGCCTCCGGACAAACATGTCCGATGGATGCACCGCGGGATGCACCGCTGAAACGTCCGTCGGTGATCAGCGCTACGGATGCGCCGAGTCCCATACCGGCAATCGCGGAAGTCGGGTTCAGCATCTCTCTCATGCCCGGACCGCCCTTCGGTCCTTCGTAACGGATGACAACCACATCACCGGCTACAATCTTTCCGCCCTTGATCGCTGCAATCGCATCCTCCTCGCTGTCGAAGACTCTTGCCGGACCTTCATGCTTCAGCATCTCCGGAACAACTGCGGAACGTTTTACCACACAGGAATCCGGTGCCAGATTGCCGCGCAGCACTGCGATGCCGCCGGTAGCGGAGTATGGATTGTCAACCGGACGGATAATCTCCGGATTCCTGTTGACGCAGTTCTGAATGTTTTCACCCACAGTCTTGCCGGTGACGGTCATGCAGTCCAGATTCAGAAGACCAAGCTTGCTGATCTCATTCATTACCGCATAGATACCGCCTGCTTCATTCAGTTCCTCCATATAGTGCGGGCCTGCTGGTGCCAGATGACACAGGTTCGGGGTCTTCGCACTGATCTCATTGGCAATGTCCACATTCAGCTCCACACCTGCCTCATGCGCAATTGCCGGAAGATGCAGCATGCTGTTAGTGCTGCAGCCAAGTGCCATGTCCATGGTCAGTGCATTGCGGAATGCAGCCTCGGTCATGATATCTCTCGGGCAGATGTTTTTCTTCAGCATATCCATGACAGCCATGCCGGCATGCTTTGCCAGAACGATTCTCTCAGAGAATACAGCCGGGATCGTGCCGTTGCCTTTCAGTCCCATACCAAGCACTTCCGTCAGGCAGTTCATGCTGTTGGCAGTATACATACCGGAACAGGAACCGCAGGTCGGGCATACCTTACACTCGAACTCATACACATCCTCTTCCGTCATGGTGCCTGCAGCATAGGAACCGACTGCCTCAAACATGCTGGAAAGGCTTCTCTTCTGTCCTTTTACATGGCCTGCCAGCATCGGGCCGCCGCTTACAAACACAGTCGGAATATTCAGTCGTGCCGCTGCCATCAGAAGGCCCGGTACGTTCTTGTCACAGTTCGGAACCATAACCAGTGCATCAAACTGATGTGCCAGCGCCATGCACTCCGTGGAGTCAGCAATCAGATCTCTGGTCACCAGAGAATATTTCATACCAACATGCCCCATGGCAATGCCGTCGCACACTGCAATGGCCGGGAATACAATCGGGGTACCGCCTGCCATGGCTACGCCCTGTTTGACAGCTTCCACAATCTTATCCAGGTGCATATGCCCCGGTACAATTTCGTTATAAGAGCTTACAATACCAACCAGCGGTCTCGCCATCTCTTCATCAGTCAGTCCCAGTGCACGGAACAGGGAGCGGGCCGGTGCCTGCTGCATGCCTGCTTTTGCATTATCGCTTCTCATCGTATTTCTCCTCCTTACTGAATATGCTTCACAATCAGATCGCCCATCTGGGCAGTGCCGACCTTCCTGCATCCTTCTGCCATAATATCGACGGTACGGTATCCTTCCGTCAGCACTGCCTGTACCGCAGCCTCTACTGCATCTGCCTCCCGATCCAGATCAAAGGAGTAGCGCAGCATCATCGCGGCAGAGAGAATCGTCGCAATCGGGTTCGCAATGCCAAGGCCCGCGATATCCGGTGCAGAACCGTGGCTCGGCTCATACATGCCGAACTTACTCTCATTCAGGCTGGCAGAAGACAGCATACCAATGGAGCCGGTAATCATGCTTGCCTCGTCGGAAAGAATATCACCAAACATATTCTCCGTCAGAACCACATCGAACTGTCCCGGATTCATCACCAACGGCATCGCGCAGTTGTCCACCAGCATATGCTCCAGCTTCACCTCCGGATAGTCCTTCGCCACTTCCTCTACAACCTTTCTCCACAATCTGGAGGAATCCAGCACGTTGGCCTTATCCACGCTGATCACATGTTTTCTTCTCTTCATGGCAATGTCAAATGCCTTGATCGCAATCCGGCGGATCTCATTCTCATTGTATGTAAGGGTATCGGTTGCCTGAAGCACACCGTCCACTTCCTCCGTATGGCGTTCGCCGAAATACAGACCGCCGGTCAGTTCACGCATAATCACCATATCAAAACCATTGCCGATGATCTCTTTCTTCAGCGGACATGCCTCAGCCAGCTCGCTGTACAGATAAGCCGGGCGAATGTTGGCAAACAGGTTCAAACCCTTGCGAATCGCCAGGAGACCTGCCTCCGGTCTCAGGTTCGGAGCCACATCGTACCATCTGGAGTTGCCCACGTTGCCGCCTACAGCTCCCAGAAGAACTGCGTCGCTCTGTCTTGCGGTCTCCAGTGCCTCGTCAGTCAGCGGCACGCCGTAAGCGTCGATGGAACAGCCGCCCATCAGAATCTCTTGATATTCAAAAGTATGTCCATATACTTCACCTACCCGGTCCAGTACCTTGCATGCTTCGCGCACGATCTCCGGACCGATTCCATCACCCGGAATGGTTACAATCTTACAGTTCATCGTCCAGTCTCCTTGTCACGTCTTCTCTCATACCCCACGATAATTGTCACATAAAATACGCTTCGGGGGGTGTTTCTTCTCATCTTAACGCATTTGCGGCGTTTTTTCAACTAGGGTGGGGGAATTTATTTTGAAAAAGTATACGAGATTGGAATTAATTCTATAACCTTGAGTTATTAAAAAACCCCGAAGCACTCACTGCTCCGGGGTTTTTGTTATCTGAACTTTATTTTCAAAACCGCTTGATCTTCTTTGCCGCCGTCTTTTCGAACTCCACATCCCTGACAATCAGGCTGTAGATGCGCTTGTAAACCGGCATATTTTTGTTAAAATCGTCAATCAGCTTCTGAAGCGCCGCCTTCATATCTGTAATGCCGCACTTCTGGGCATATTCCAGATCCGGAAAGATCTCCGCTTCAATCACCCGCTCCTTCTCGCGTACCAGAATCTCCTTCACCAGGTCACTGCGGTTCAGCTCATTCTCCAGTTCTTCCGGAGACACATTTTCACCATTGGCCAGAATAATCAGGTTCTTCTTGCGTCCGGTCAGATATACATATCCATCCTCATCCAGATGTCCCAGATCCCCGGTCTTCAGCCATCCGTCTTCCAATGCTTCCTTCGTCTCCTCCGGCATATGGTAGTAGCCCATCATAACACTGCTGCCCTTCACCCACAGTTCCCCGTCCACAACCTTCGCTTCGCAGTTCGGAAGCAGCTTGCCGACAGATCCTCTGCGGTTGTCCCACGGCAGATTGGTACTGATCACCGGGGAGCATTCACTCATACCGTAGCCCTGCAGAATGGTGATTCCGTATTCCGCGAATTTGTCCACATATTCCGGATCCAGATAAGCGCCGCCGCTGCAGATCGTATGAAGTCTGCCGCCAAACACCTCTTTTGCAACCAATGCCTTCGGAATATTCGGATCCACATCCCGCAGCTTTTTGTAAATGGACTCGATGACCATCGGAACCATCAGGACCAGTTCCGGCTGGAACAGCTTCATATTGCGTGCCACGCGCATGATGGAATCGTTGATGCAGGAGATAACACCGATGTACACGCCCTTGATGATATCCATGGTCAGGCAATATACATGATTGATCGGAAGCAGCGTCATTGTCACAGTACCGACCGGGATTCTCAGGTCAAGAGACGTTGCATTGTCTGCCAGATTGCGGTGTGACAACATCACACCCTTGCTTCTTCCGGTTGTTCCGGAGGTAAACAGGATGGTGCAGAGCTGATCCGGTTCCGGCTCATACGTGCTGATGCCCTGACTTTCTTCCAGAAGCATCGGCAGGGACAGAACGCCGCCTTCCGATGCCAGCGTACCCTGCATGGATACGATCACCTTCACCTTCGGGCACTGTTCCTGCACAGCTGCAATCAGATCCGCACGGAGCTCGTCCAGAATCAGCATCTCCACATCTGCCCGGTTAAGCTGGTCACAGACTGCTGCCGCCGGAAGCTGTATATCAATCGGCACCGCCACGCTGCCGCTGCCGGTCACACCGAAAAATCCGATGATCCAGGAATAACTGGTCACACCGATCAGGGCAATGTGTCTGCCCTTCATCCCAAGCTGTTCCACCATACGGCTGACTGCCATGGAATCCCGGTTCAGTTCATCATAGGTGCGTTCCTCAATTTCCTTGTTCACTTTGTAACGATATGCCGCCTGCGTGCCGTACTGTTCCGCCGCATAGCGGACAATGTCTCTCAATGTTTCTGCTGCCATGTTTTCCTCCTGGCTTTCCACGCTCTTAACCAATCAGCTTCTCCAGATACTGAATTGCGTCGCCCACAGTCATGATTCTCACGACCTCACGCTCTTCCACTTCAATATCATACTGTTCTTCCAGTTCTCCAACCATGCTCATAAAGTCATAGGAGGTAAACCCAAGATCTTCCACAAAGCGGGAATCCTCATTCACGTCTTCCGGATTCACATCCACATAGTTACAGATAATCTCTTTTAACTCGTCCAGCATCTTTTTTGTTCTCCTCTATCTTTCTATTTTATATCCCCTATATCCAGTCAATAATTTCGCCCACGGTACGGTTGCAGTCCTCGATTCCGCGGAAAATAATGCGGCACACATAATAATATACATCCTGCAGCTTGGCATCATCCACAGCTCCGGTCTGATATTCAAAACAGAAGTCCAGACCGTCATCTTCCGGATGATGGCTGACCGTCAGATACAGCGGCTGACCTGCCACGCCGTTGCCATAGCGGGCCGCGCGGTATTTGATGTCCTTCATCTTCTCATGTCCCGGACCGGTGTATTTCATGCCCAGCGGCTGGTAGGTCAGAGCCATCGCCTCATAGGTCTGGCCATGCTGCAGCTTATAATACTGGGAACGATAATAAAAATATTCCGGAGAACTGAAATTCGCATGGCGGAACAGCATGTTCTGACCATCACGGATCTTACAGATACCTTCAATAAAGGTATCCTCCCGCGGTACAATCGTGCGGAACGGGAAGCAGTGAATCCGGGTGCCGCCGCAGCGTTTCTCGGTCAGAGTCGCGCGTCGTGCGACCGTGGAGGTGATGGAGACATCATCCTGATTGTTCACCTTCTGCAGATAGGTACGCAGTCCCATCATCAGAAGACAGGTCATGGAAATATGATGATCCTCACAGAATTTCATCATACGCGCCGTCGGCTCTGCCTCCAGATGGAAATTCTTCAGATTGGCTTCCATGGTTTCCGGAATCACAGTCGCTGCACGCAGGTTCGGATTGTTGTATTTTTTACGTTCTTCTGCCAGCTTTACACCGCCGTACACATCCGTGTAGATCGGTTCGGAAGAAGCAATCAGCTTATGGAAGAACTCCCGGTCTCTCTGGCTGCTCTTGGAACCAGCCTCGTATTCCAGATCCTTCTGCAGCTGTTTCAGATAGGAAGCCATCTCCTTCGGGTAATCCACAGCATTGTATTTCTTATGGCTGTAGATCTCGATGATATCCCGGAAAAACATGATCAGCGACTGCGCGTCCATCGTCAGGTGATCCACACACATATAAATGCCCTGATAACCATCCGGTGTTTTGATCATCACAATCCGGTTCAGCGGAGCATCATAACGGGCAAACGGCATATGCGTCCACTCAGTCATCTTGTCACGTGCCGCCTCCATGGTCCATCCGCTGAAATCAAAATGCTCAATCGGACGGTCGTACTCCTTCACCACATACTGATAAACCTTGTTTTCCTTTTTATCAAATGCCAGATGAATCCGCGCAGCCTCGCATCTAGCAATCGCCTCCTGAATGGATTCCCGCATCAGATCCCAGTCCAGCTCAACCTGAATCGTCAGGCTGGAACCGATGTTCAGCACCTGTTCCATCGGACAGGTTGCAAGGCAGTAATAATGCAGATACTGCGCAGCAGTCAATGGGTACGTTTTATTGCCTTTCCTTGTCTTCATATCTTAATCTCTCCCTATATCGTTTACTCAAAGTACCGGTCAATCCAGTCCTTCATCGCATGCTCATAGGTCTCAGGTTCTTTGTAACATGCTTCCGCGTGTCCGGCTCCTTTTATCACTACCAGCTTCTTGGGAGCCGCGCAGGCATCATACAATTCGTGCACCATGCGAAATGGCACGAAGGTGTCCGCATCTCCGTGAATAAATACGGTTGGTGTTTTGGATTTCTTTACTTCCTCGCGGGCGTTGCACTCATTCAGTCCGTATCCGGCTTCTTTCTTCGCCATCCTGTCTGCAATCTGCATCAGAGGAAACGCCGGCAGATGATACATGTTCTTCAAAACGGAGGTAAATACCTCCCAGGCGGAGGTGAAAGCGCAGTCAGAAATAATTCCTTTCACCTGAGGCGGCAGTTCCAGACCGGAGGTCATCAGAACCGTCGCTCCGCCCATGGAATCACCATGCAGCATAATCTGACTGTCCTCGCCCACACGCTCAATCACATAGCGGATCCAGCACACTGCATCATAACGATCCAGACAGCCAAATCCAATGTACTTTCCTTCACTCTTACCATGTGCCCGCTCATCCACCAGGAGCAGATTGAATCCATGGTTGTGGTAAAACTCCGCAATGGTGGAATAGTCATTCAGCCCCTCGCTGGTATACCCGTGAAAACAGATTGCCGTTTTCTCAGAGCTTTCCTGCGGGAACCAGGTACCGTGCAGCTTCAGTCCGTCATCGGATGTAATATATACATCTTCCTTCGGCCAGGCGTCCCGGCGCTCCTTGCTCGCATGAATCATCGGTATGTACAGATCCCAATCTGTCCCGGCCATATCCACAGTCCGCTCCTGCTTCGCGTTGCCTCGAATCAGAGTCCGACGCAGGAAATACCGTGCCAGTGCATACTCACCCGCCGCCCCCACTGCAGCTGTTCCAATCAGCCATTTGCCAATGTTCATGACAATCCCCTTCTTTCTGTTCTTTTTTTACTTATTTTGCCAGGAAGTCTTTCAGTTTTAATGCCTGCTCTATGCTTCCCTCCACTCTCAGTTTTCCAAGGGTAAACGCCAGTACCGGATCCAGCTTTCCTTCTGCCAGCTTAAACAGCGTATCTGCTGAACAAATGAAAATCGCGTCGCGGTCAAAATACTCGTATGGCTCCACACTCAGCTTGCTGTCCTTCACTTCCGCATAGAAGATACCGCCGCACTCGCCGGTAATATTGAACTGATATGCCAGATGCTCCTGCACACCGCTCACGTCTGATTTCATAAACAACTCCTTTGCCCTGGCAAACATCTCTTCAAAAGACATACCTTCAACCCTCCTGAAATACTTATCTTTTCTCATAGTATCAGATTTTCGACCACCGGTCGAAGCTCTGTTAAAATTAACTTATCATGTTTCTTTTCTTCCGTCAATACTTACAATTACCCAAAAAAGCTCTGGTTTCCCCATCTCGATTCTGATATACTTGTACATGGAAAAATGCCGAAAATGCTCCAATTGAACTGATTTTTGAGGAATTTATATGAAAATGACAAAAAAACGGGAACTCATTCTGGATTCCATGCAGAAACTCATGGCGGAAGGAAAAGCCAGCAGCACCACCGTCAGTGACATCGCCAGACAGGCCGGAATCGGCAAAGGAACCATCTATTATTATTTTTCATCAAAGAATGATATCATCGGAGAAGTCATCGAACGATCATACTCCCGGGTTCTGGAAAAAGGCAGACACCTGGCGGAAGCTCCCGGTATCTCCGTGTTTGAAAAAATGAAGATTATACACTATTCCTGCCTGGATGCCGCACAGGAGCTGAAGCGTCAGGAGGCGAACAGTTCTTTCTCCGAACAGCAGCAGAATGCACTGATTCATCAGAAATTCGCCTGTATTATCATCACAGAACTGAAGCCTATTCTGACCGATATCCTGCGGCAGGGAAGAGAGGAAGGAGTTCTGCAGTGCACACATCCGGAAGAAACTGCCCATATCATTCTGACACTGCTCACCCATATCCTGGACAACCACCCGGTCTGCCTGTCCCAGGAAGAACGAATCAATACGATGCTCGTCCTGGAGAATATTCAGGAATCAGCCATGGGAATTCCGGCAGGGACGCTTCAGTTTCTTCTCCATCAGACAGAAAAAGCGGAGTGAATCACCACTCCGCCTTCTGTACATCTTATCGCTCAATCCATCTGCCGTCTGCGCCCACGCGATATCCGCCCGGAACCAGAGCATCCACTGCCATCACACCACTCTTCAGAAAGTAATAGTAATAGCCGTCAATCATCTTCCAGCCGTTCTTGATCGCCAGGCCATTCTCCTGGAAATAGTAGGTCTTGCCTTCCTCAGTAGTCACCCATTCGGAAGCAGCCATCTTTCCGTCCTCACCCAGCCAGTAGATATCATTGTTCAGGGTGAGCAGCTGGTTGGTCAGGCACAGACCGCTGCCATCCACATAATACCAGGAATCATCCGCGCATACCCACTGGTTGGATGCCATGCGGCCATCCACGTTCACCCAGTAAGTACCGCTCTCGGAAGTAATCCAGCAGTTCTTCGCCACACTGCCGTCCTCTTCATAATAATACCAGTCACTTCCTACTTTGCTCCAGCCCTGTGCAAATGCAGCGGTGCTGGAAAGGATTGACAATGCCGCAGCGACTGCTGTCACTGCCAGAAATCTTCTCTTCATAGCGTCTCGTCTCCTTTTCCTTAAATCGGAACCGGCCGCAAAGATGAGCTTAGTCCAGTTCGTCTTCTCCAACCAGTTCATCATACTCCTGATCATCCAGAAGCATATCAAAAGCATCAGCTACGATTTCATACTCATCATCGTCTTCAATATTTGCCAGACTCGGATTCCCCTCTTCGTCCTCGGAATAGCGATACAGATATACCTCTCCTTCCTCGGCCTCTTCCCCTTCCATCGGAAGCAGGGCGATATATTCTCTCTCGCCTGCATCGAAAATCGTCAGAACCACACACTCCAGCAGACTGCCATCATCCAGTGTCAGGGTAACGGTCATCTCCTCCTGCGGCATATTGTCATCTACATTTGGATTCTGTCCCATATCGGTACCTCTCTCTTTTCAATATGTGTTGCATATTACCACTTTAGCAGAATATGACTGATAAATCAAGAACTATATCACAGCTTCTGCAGTCCGGACACCTAATATTCGATGCCCTCCCGCGCCGGAATTCCCCGGGTAAACGGATGCTTTCTCATGCAGATCTCCGACACATAGTCCGCCAGTTCCAGCAGTGCTTCTGACGGATCACGTCCCGTCATCACCACCTCCAGCTGCTCCGGCCGACTCTGCAGAAATTCCACAACTTCCGATTCCGGAACCATGCCATAATTACAGGATGCCATGATTTCATCCAGAATCAGCACGTCATAAGCTTCCTGCAGCACCGTTTCCCTCGCGCTGCGAAACCGCTTCGTAAAATAAACAGAAGCTTCCTGTCTCTGTTCGTTCGTCATCCGGAATACAAAACCGAAGGTGCGGTCGCAGGGAACCACCGTAATCCCCGGAATATGCTCCAGTACCTGCACCTCACCGGAATCATCCGTCTTCAGGAAACGCACCACCAGCACCTTTTTCCCACGTCCGGCAGCGCGGACCGCCAGTCCGACCGCCGCCGAGGTTTTGCCCTTTCCGTCACCGCAATAAATATGAACGCAGCCTTTCATCGTCTTTCCTCCAGATATTCATCAATAAAACGTGACCGTTCCTGCTTCTTTCCATATCGTTCTTTCGTATAACAGACATGCAGACGATCCTTCGCCCGGGTCATCGCCACATAAAACATACGGCGCTCTTCTTCCAGATCCGCATCCAGCACCGCCTTGTGGTGCGGCGTCACCCGCTCATTGGCATCCAGAATGTAGACAATCGGGAATTCCAGACCTTTGGAGCTGTGCATCGTCATCAGAGTCACACAGTCCACCTCCGTCTCCCGAAACGCAGCCTGCTCCTTCAGCTGATCTCCATATTCCTTCATATGAGCAAACCAGGCATCCACCGTCCGATACCCCGCAGCACTCTCCTGAAGCTGATCCGCCACCTCCAGCAGTTCCTCCGGTTTCATCCGGCGGTATTCCGCGTATTCCCGCAGATACTCATCATATCCCACCGCTTTCCGGATATAATTGACTGCCGCCACAGGCGCCAGCTTTCCGATCATCTTCAGATCATACTCCAACTGCTCAATCCGCTCCACCATCCAGTCCCGGTCCTGATACCAGGATTTTACCGCATCCCAGGAGATTTCCTGCCCCTCCAGAGACTCCCGGTTCACAAAACGCTTCGGTCGGTTAATAATGCGGAGCACCTCCGCCCGCTTCGCTCTGCGGTGAGCCGCAAGTTCATCCCGGGCAATCCGGATATAGGCAATCATATCCTGTGTGATCCAATGGTCATAGAGATTGGGAAGCGCATCCCGCATCTGAAAAGGAATATTGAACTCCATCAGCCGCTCCATCAAAAGCCGCGGCTCCATATTCGTCCGGTACAGGACTGCAATATCCGACAAATGATACCCCATATGCACATAATCCTGAATTTCTTCCACCATGCCGCGCGTCTCTGCCTGCGCATCCTCCCAGACAGCCGTAATCACCGGGCGCCCGGCCGGGCGCGCCGCATGAATCTCTTTGGGGAAACGGGTCCGGTTATGTGCAATCAGGCGTCCGGCAGTATCCACAATATTTGCTGTAGAACGGTAATTAATCCCCAGAAGCGTTCGCTTTGCCTGTGGATAGTCCTTCTGAAAGCCCAGCATGATCTCCGGCTTCGCCCCGCGGAACCGATAGATGGACTGGTCATCATCTCCCACGATAAATAGATTGTTTTCAGGAAGAGCCAGCATCCTTACAATCTCATATTGTACCCGGTTGATGTCCTGAAATTCATCAACCAGAATATAACGATACTTTTTCTGCCATGCCTGCAGGATATCCTTTCTCTGCGTAAACAACTCATAGCACATCACCAGCATGTCATCAAAATCCAGCAGATTTTTCTTCACCAGTGCATCCTCGTATCCCTGATACAGCTTTTTAAAAATCTCCTCGGAGCAGTTCCTGGAATAATAATGTTCCAGGCTGATCCTCTCACCCTTGACAGAACTGATCTCAGACAGTACAGAAGTCGTGAACTCCGCCTCATCCTCCACATCCAGCCTCAGCCGCTCCATCAGTTCCCTTATGATCTGGATACGCTGCTCTTCCCGAACGATATTGGACGCGTTATAGCGGTACGCATGCTTTAATATACTGAAAAATACCGCATGGAATGTGCCGAAACTCACCGGAAGCTGCCGCCCATCCATCAGGTTCTGGAACCGCTGCTTCATCTCCTGTGCCGCAGCCTTGGTAAAGGTAATGACCAGAATCCCCCCCGGCTCCACACCGTGATGCTCCACCAGATATTTCACCCGATGGGTAATCACCGTCGTTTTGCCGGAGCCGGGACCCGCCAGTACCATCATCGGACCATCCTTATGACGGATCGCCCGCAATTGTGATTCATGAAATGCCATAAATGTTAAGCTTCCTCTTAGCCTTCCTGCTTGTCAAATGTCGCAGAAACTTCCTTCATCAGCTCTGCAATCGGCAGGTGCTGCGGACAGATCTTCTCGCATCTGCGGCATCCGATGCAGTCACCGGCCCTGCCGTGTCTTCCCAGATAATTACCATAGTAACCGCCCGCATTGGACTTTGCCCCAAACAGCTTCTGCTGGTTATACAGGGAAAAATATTCCGGAATCGCGAGCTGCTTCGGGCATCCCTCCACGCAATAGCGGCAGGCGGTACATGCTACGGCGATACTGGACTGAATGATCTCACTCGCCTGACGCACCACATCCAGCTCCTGTGCATTGAGCGGCTTAAATGCTTTCATATACGACAGATTATCCAGCATCTGTTCCATATTGGACATACCGGACAATACCATGATCACACCGTCCAGACCGGCTGCAAAGCGGATTGCCCAGGATGCTGCGGAAAGCTCCGGACGAACCGATTTCATCAGCTTTTCCGCTTTCTCCGGCACATTGGCAAGCGTACCGCCCTTGACCGGTTCCATCACGATGACTTCCTTGCCGTACCTGCGGCACAACTCATAGCACTTGCGGGACTGGATGTATTCACTCTCCCAGTCTATGTAATTCAGCTGGAGCTGCACAAACTCCACCTCCGGATGCTTCTCCAGAATCTCCTCCAGAAGCTCTGCATCCGCATGGAAGGAAAAGCCCAGCTTCCGAATCTTTCCTTCTGCTTTCTTCTCTCTTGCAAACGCGAACGCATCGAACTTCTCTGCCACTGCATAATACGTACGGGAGACATTGTGAAGCAGGTAATAATCAAAATATTCCACCCCGCATTTTTCCAGCTGCTCGTTGAAAAACCGCGGCATATCCTCCGCTGCTTTCAGGTGGCTGAGCGGCAGCTTGTCTGCCAGCAGATAACTTTCTCTCGGATAACGTTCCACCAGCGCCTTTTTCACCACACGCTCACTCTCGTACTTATGATACATGTATGCGGTATCAAAATAGGTAAATCCCTGTTCCATAAACACATCCACCATACGGCAAACCTGCTCGATCTCTACACTGGTCGGGTCTTCCGGATTGTGAAGCGGCATACGCATGGTACCAAAACCTAATTTTTTCATCTCCATTCCAATCTCCCTCCTGTTGAATAAAAAGGACTGCATCACCTGCAGCCCTTTCATGCTATTTATTTGCTCAGCATCTCAATACCCTTGCGGATACGTGTCAGAGACTCTTCCTTGCCCAGCACCTCCATAATCTCGGTTGCACCGGCCGGCGTCATCTGTTTGCCGGACACTGCGGTACGAATCGGCCACATCACAAATCCGGTCTTCACACCCTTCTCTGCCACATACTTTGACAGGGTCTCATAAAGCGCATCGTTGCTGAAATCCTCCTGCGTCTCCAGAAGCGGAAGCACATCCTTCAGAAGCTCCAGTGAATTCTCAGAATTTGTCTTCATCTTCTTGTGGGTGTACATCGCCGCATCATATTCCGGCAGTTCCTCGAAGAAATCGATATGTCCCGCAATATCCGGAAATACCTCAATACGGGTCTTGACCATATTGGCAATCTTCTTCAGATCCAGCGGTTTCTTAATCACTGCCTGGATATATGGCTCTGCCAGCTCGTAGAAACGATCAAAGTCCATGGCCTTCAGGTACTCACCATTCATCCATTTCAGCTTGGTCATATCAAATACAGCCGGAGATTTGCTGATATTGCGGTAATTGAATGCCTCAACCAGCTCTTCCAGAGAGAAGATCTCCCGATTGTCTTCCGGAGACCAGCCCAGAAGCGCCACATAGTTCACAACTGCCTCAGCCACAAAGCCCTGCTCAATCAGATCCTCAAACGAAGAGTGACCGCTTCTCTTGCTCAGCTTCTTGTGATTCTCATCGGTAATCAGCGGACAGTGTACATATACCGGAACTTCCCATCCGAATGCGTCATACAGGCGGTTGTACTTCGGTGAAGAAGAAAGATATTCATTGCCTCTTACCACATGGGTAATGCCCATCAGATGATCATCCACCACGTTGGCAAAATTGTAGGTCGGATAACCATCGGACTTGATCAGCACCATATCATCCAGTTCGGAATTGTCTACCGTGATATCGCCGTAAATCTCATCGTGAAACGTAGTCGTTCCTTCCGTCGGGTTGTTCTGACGGATAACATACGGCATACCTGCTGCCAGATTTGCCTCAATCTCTTCCTTGGACAGATGCAGACAGTGCTTGTCATAGGTCATGATCTCTTCGCCGTTAACCGTGGTGCGCAGAGTCTCCAGACGCTCCGGAGTGCAGAAGCAGTAATAGGCCTCACCCTTTTCGATCAGCTGCTTCGCGTAATCCAGATAAATACCGGCTTTCTGGCGCTCACTCTGCACGTACGGACCGCATCCGCCGTCCTTGTCCGGACCTTCGTCGTGAATCAGACCGGTCTTCTCCAGAGTGCGGTAAATGATCTCGGTTGCACCTTCCACATAACGCTCCTGATCCGTATCTTCAATACGAAGCAGGAAATCGCCGCCCTCATGCTTGGCGATCAGGTATGCGTACAATGCTGTTCTCAAATTGCCCACGTGCATGCGGCCGGTCGGGCTTGGTGCGTATCTTGTTCTGATCTTGCTCATAATTTATATTCTCCTTAATGGTTCTGTTAACTTTGACAGTGCTTACTCTGAACTTCGATTATAACCGATTGCCCTGAAAAAGGAAAGCTTTTCCTGAAACTTTTACAGAATCCGATAGGTTCCGTCTCCCATGCCTGCTACCGCAGAGGAAAAGAAAACCCGCGCCGCCTCAATCAGATAGCCGGTATCCCTGCTTCCCGCAGTTTCATAGCTGGAGTGCATTGCCAGCTGCGGCAGACCGATGTCTACCGTATTCAGAGCCACCTGCGTATTGGAAATATTGCCCAGCGTAGAGCCGCCCAGCATATCCGAGCGATTGGTAAAAATCTGATACGGCACATCTGCACGTGCACAGATGGATTTGAAAATCGCTCCGGAAACCGCATCTGTGGTATATTTCTGATTCGCACTGTATTTGATCACGATGCCGCCGTTCATATACGGGCGGTTGGTCGGATCCGCCTTGTCCGGCTGATTTGGATGGACACTGTGTGCGTTATCCGCGGAAACCATGAAACTGGAAGCCAGTGCAGTCAGATACTCCTCCTCGCTGCGGCCCATTCCGGCATTGATCCGGTGCAGAATGTCCTTCAGGAACGTGGAAGCCGCTCCCTGCTTGCTTCCGCTTCCCACCTCTTCGTTATCGAGAACACAGTGTACCGCCACGCTCTCTTCCGGCTCTGACGCCAGCAGTGCTTTCATGGAAGCAAATGCACACTGCATATCATCCAGATGCGGTGCCGCGATGAATTCCTGATTCAGGCCAAATACGGTTCCCTTTGTACGGTTGTACAGAAACAGATCCGTATCCAGCACGTCTTCCTCCTCCACGCCTGCCGCCTCGGCCACAAGCTTCCGGTAGCCATCCTTCGCATCACTGCCGCCGAACAGCGGAAGCATATCCTTCTGCGCATTGAACGCATATCCATCGTTTACACTGCGGTTCATATGAATCGCCAGATTTGGAATCATCAGCAGGTTCCGATCCACGTTGACCAGCTTTGTCGCCACGCCATCCGGGGTGCGCACCACCACACGGCCTGCCACAGAAAGCGGACGATCCAGCCACGGTGAGAAAATCATACCACCATATTTCTCCACATTCAGTTTTACATACTTCTGATCTACCACAATCTCTGCATTGGTCTTCACCTTCAAAGCCGGATAGTCGCTGTGGCTTGCCATAATCTGAAAGCCCAGAAAATCCTTCTTCGGAATCCGAAATGCAATCAATGCGGAATCATTACGCGTCACATAGTATCCCTTTCCTGCTTCCAGATTCCATGCCTGTCCCTCATACAGTCTGATCAAGCCGGCCGCTTCCAGCTCTGCCTGCATATTGGCAACTGCATGAAAGCTCGTCGGACTGTTATCCAAAAAACTCAGAAGCTCCTGATTGATCTTTTCAAATGGTATCATAATAAATTCCTCCTAAATCTCCACTTTGGTCCACACACCGGACCGGAAACGCCAACTGGTCAGCGTCACACGGCTCAGCTGATCCGCCAGAATTCCCATCCAGATACCGGTAAGCCCCATTCCCACAACATAACAGAAGAAATAAGATGCCGCTGTTCTGACAATCGTAACGCTGAACATGGATGTCAGCGTCGTAAACAGCACGTCGCCCGCTCCGCGCAGACATCCCATATAAATCACCTGAGCAATCTGAAGCATCGCAATCAGAACGATCATGCGCATAATGATCACGCCCATGGCAACAATATGCTCCTCCCGGAAAAACAGCTGATACAGAAATCTTCCGCCGGTCAGATACGTCACCGCCAGCACAATGGAAATACAATTGCCGATTCGCTGACAGATCCCTCCATAGGTTTTGGCAAGCTGCGGATTCTTCTGACCGAGACTCCTGCCGATCAGCGCCACAGCCGCTGCCTGCATGCCGTCTCCAAAAGAAAACGTCAGGCTCATAATATTCATTCCCACCTGATGTGCCGCAAATGCATCCGTTCCCAGATTGGCAACCATCAGTGCCGTGGACAGAAACCCGATACGCAGCATCAGCTGCTCCAGAAGAATCGTGCTGCCGATCCGAACAATCGAACGTGCCGTCTCCAGTGCCGGTCTTACATGATTCCTGATCATGTAAGGGATATTTACAAAACTGTCCGGAGACAAAATCGAAGCAATACTCATGCCGCACGCAATCATCGTTCCGAATACGGTTGCATACGCCGCGCCGCGAATTCCCAGAGCCGGAAAGCCCAGATTTCCTCCGATCAGCAGATAATTGCCGATGATATTCACCACATTCGCCGTCACATTGGTCTTCATGGCAATTCTGGTACGCCCGGCCCCACGCTGTGCCGCATTGATCACCAGTGACACAATGTTAAATATCATGCCGCCTTCGATAATCCGAAAATACGCTGCTGCACTGTCATGCGTATCTGCTTCCGAGCCACAGAGATGCAGAATCGGCTCCGCAAGCGTCACTGCTGCCACGCTGATCAGCGTTCCCAGAACCAGTACCATCATCAACGCCAGCATCAGCGTCTGATTGGCACCATACTGGTCATTCTGTCCTCTTCTCCGGGCAACAATTGCCGATACCGACACATTAATTGCAAGAAACGTCGCCAGCGAAATGAACTTCGGCTGTGTTGTCAGACCAACCGCCGCCACAGCATAGGAACCAAGCCGGCTGACCATCAGTGAGTCCACCAGTCCCGCAAAAGCTACAAAAAATGATTCCAGCACCGAAGGCCATGCCATCTGAATAGCTTCTCTGATATAAGTCCTCATTTCCCGTTCCTCATATCCGCTGCCAGCCCGGCCAGTCTCACCTTCAGACGTTCCAGATTCCGGTCAGCGAAACAATATCCGTCCATACCGCATGCCTTTGCACCGTCAATATTCAGCTGCAGATCATCGACAAAGAAACACTCTTCCGGTTTCAGATCAAATTTCTGAAAGAAATGTTCAAAAATCTCCTTCTGCGGTTTGATACACTTCTCAGCAGCCGAAAACAGGATTCCGTCAAAGCATTCCACCGCCGGAATCACCTCCCGATAGCACTCCAGCAGACGAACACCTGCATTGGAACAGAGATAAATGCCAAATCCCTGTGCCTTCAGCTCCCGGATCAGCGGATCCATCTCTGGCACGGTTTCCATACAATATTTATGCCAGTCACGCATGCAAAGCGCCGCTGCCTCATGAAGGCGCTCCGGCAGACGCCCGCACATCTGTCTGAGCGCCTGTTTCTCCGAAATCACACCCATATCCAGCAGCACCCACTCCGGTGAAACAAATACCGCCGTACAGACCTGCTGCCGATCTGCTTCATCCGCAATATGATGGCGGCAGACGCGCATCGCATCGTATTCCACCAGTACTTTCCCCATATCAAACACAATATTCCTGATCATTTTATCGAACCTCTTCCTGTTATCTTCCTGCATAGCTGTCCACATTGTAGCACATTTCCCCGGAAAATGGAATGATCTCAACGGTCTCCGTTCAGCAGCGTCCAGACTCCCGGCGCATATCTTCGCAGCAGATATGCCGCAGCTGAGCTGATCACCAGGATAATGCCCGGCATCAGAAGATACAGCGCCATCGGCACCACCTGCAGAGGCAGATGTGCCGCACCGGGCAGGGACAGTCCCCTCTCAGCAGGCAGAGGCAGGTACCTTGCCACGGCAACCACCTCCAGCTGCTCCGCCACTGCCTTGTTGATAAAACGCACCAGCCCGAAATGTGTTGCATAAAGGAAAAAATTATTCTTCATAAAAGGCTTCGCATCCGGCAGACACTCCCCCGGCACCAGCACCCACAATCCAGCCACCGCCAGCAGACGGCACAGAACAAATCCCACCGGCATCGCATACCTCAGTCCCAGCCTGTAAACGATCACCGCCGCTGCAATCAGCCAGCCGCCGATCACCGCTGCTTCCGAAATTCCTGCTTTGTGCGGGATCCTGCCTTCCACCCATGACTTTCCGTCCAGAGCCAAGGCTGCAGCCGCCGCATAATAGAAAAGTGCATCTGCATTCAGAAGCGGCAGAGAGATATCCAGCCACAGCACAACCAGAAGAGCTGCAAAAAACAGGATCCGGCTCTGGAAATATTTCAGCACCGGATACAAAAGCGGAGCCAGAAGAATCAGAAAAATCAGCTGAAAGAGATACCAGAACACGTAATTATAGCGATAGTTGATCACTGCATCTACAATGACGTCCAGCCGGAACGGTATCGTCCCTTTGCCTACTACGTCCCGAACCCACGGAAGCCTGCTGCCAATCACGTATCCCAGATAGTACAGAAAATTCCACAGGATATACGGCACCAGCACACTCCGAATCCGCCGGTTCCATTTTTCCAGCAATCTGCTCCAGTCAAAATTCCGGTAGAACAGATAGCCGGAAATCATAAAAAATCCCGGTACCGCAATCTGCGCGATCCCATCTCCAATCCAGTGTTCAAACCGATACACCGGTTCCATCCACTCCGTCGCCCCCAGATACAGCTCTGCATTGTAAGCATGTATCCAGATCACCAGCAGCGAAAAAAAGAAGGAAAACCATATGATCTTATTATGAAATACCGATTCTTTCATCCTATGGCCTTCCTTCCTGCGCGGTTTCACCGCTGCGATATTCAGTTTACAGCACATCCGAAAAATGCGGACGCAACCGTTTAAATACTTTAAGCCCGACCAGCCCGATCACCGCCGTCACCAGCCAGAAATAAAGGCCCAGCTTTGGTCTCTCCCAGAACCAGTTCCCCGTCAGCATACTGTCACGATATCCGGCTACCACATAATAAAACGGATTCAGTTTCAGAAGCGAGACGGCCCACGGTGCCCGACTCTCAAACATACTCTCATGATACATGATCGGCGTCAGCCACATGCCAAACTGCAGGCAGATGCTGACAATCTGCGCCATATCCTTAAAAAACACATGGATTGCGGCAGACAGATAGCCAAACGCCAGCGCCAGCATGGATGCGGCAAACGAATAGTACACAATCTGCAGCCAGGTCAGCATAGGAATCCGTCCATACAGACCAAAGGCAATCAGCATAATCATCACAAAAAATCCATGTACCATCAGACAGGAGATCAATTTGATGATCGGCAGAATCTCCACCTGAAACACCACTTTTTTCACCAGATAACTGTACTCCTGCAGACAGTTCGTCACACAGTTGAGTGCCTCACTGAAAAAGAACCATGGTACAATACCTGGAATCAGCCACAGCACATACGGCACACCAGGCACCGGCGGAACACTCTTGAAACCGACCTGAAAAATGAAGAAGTAGATCAGCACGGTCACCATCGGCTGCACAAACATCCAGACGATTCCAAAATACGATCCCACAAACCGTTTCTTAAAATCCGCCTTCGACAAATCCCAGATCAGCTTTCTCTTCTTTACGATTTCCTTCAGAAGTGAAATCAGATAGGTCATATCCTTTTATTCCTTTCCAGTTTCATCTCAGAATTTGAACGTATCCTTGAGCCCGCTCCACTTCTGATCCTTCTCGGAAATGATCAGTTCCACGCCTTCCTGCAGCGGCCAGTCAATGCCGATCTCCGGATCATTCCATGCCAGACCGCCCTCATCACCCGGATGATAGAAATCCGTGCATTTGTAAGCAAACTCCGCCTCATCCGACAGTACCAGGAAACCATGCGCAAATCCTTCCGGAATATAGAACTGCTTCTTATTCTCTGCGGTCAGCTCCACGCCAAACCACTTACCGTAGGTTTTGGAATCGGCACGCAGATCCACAGCCACATCAAATACCGCACCACGGATTGCACGAACCAGCTTGCCCTGCGGGAACTGTTTCTGAAAATGCAGACCGCGCAGCACGCCTCTCACAGACATGGACTGATTGTCCTGGACAAATACCATATTCAGACCTGCTTCTTTGAAATCATTCTGATTATAAGTCTCTACAAAATAGCCTCTCTCATCCTTAAATACCGTCGGCTCGATCACATACAAGCCTTCTATCTCACACGGAGTTACTTTAATTTTTCCCATTTTTTCTCGTTCCTTTCCTCTTTGCGTCAAAGGCGCAGAAAAATACATTTACAATATACTACGTTCTGTTCTCTTTGTCAAAAGAAAGGTCACAGCCTCATACACACAATACTGAATATCCGAAATACGATATAAACATTGGCGCAGCACATCAGGTACAGAAGACTGCGATCGTGATTGTCTGTCAGAACAACCATGTCATTTTTCCACGTCATCAGCAGAATTGGAAGAAACGGCAGAAAATACCGTCCCTGCACACCGCAGATAATCCGCGAACTGACCGGTGTCCAGGCAAGCAGCATGGAAAACATCACGGCCCCCGCGCACAGCAGGCACAGAAACCAGATCCATAACCTTCTTCCGCCTACAAGCACCAGACTGTCCCCCGGTTTGCGCAGCGCAAGCCCCAGAAGTCCGACTGTGAAGAAAACTACCAGAACATACGGTACATCCAGCACCGTATCAATATTGCCCAGATAAGCGCCGATCACCGTCATATGCCAATACTCCGCCTGCCAGATCACGGTGTTAAAAAACAGCTGCAGGCAGCGCACCGGCTGATGTACCAGCATCGCAAAACTATATCCGGCCTCGCCCGCCCAGTCAATGTAATTCTCTGTCTCCGCCGCATAGGACGCAACCGTCTGCCCATTAATCAGAGCCATCGCCGCTCCCCACGCACCCAGGACACAGACTGCCGAAAGCAGCCATTTGCCCCATGTTCCGAATTTGCGTGCCGGAATCAGCAGACAGAGTCCCATAAACACGGTATAGACCATCTTGCATGGCCCCACAGCCGCCATCACCAGCGCCAGAATCAGAATATCCAGCGGCCGCACACGCTCTGCCTCATACGCCAGATACAGGCAGTGAGCTGTAAAGTAAAAAATACCGGCCATGATAAAGGTATCATAGGAAAAGGATGCCGAAAGCTGAATCACCATCGGAAGCAGTGTCACGCCAAACAGTACTTCCCTTCCAAAGGGCAGCCGGCGCAGCGACAGATACGTTGCTGCAGTGAACAGTATCAGATTAAACAGACATCCAAAGTACAACAGTCCGGTGCAGTTGAGCCCGATCAGCCGCGCCAGAGTAATTCCCAGCGCCGGCATCAGATAGGCGAGCGGGGTGGTCACTACCGGGTGATGATTGGAAAGTGCCGTTCCGTTGCCATAGCTGCCGTCCGCTGCCCTGCGCGGTTCCTCCCACGCCGTCCCCTTCTCATGAAGCAGCCGATACGTTTCTGCCGTCAGGACCTGACCGAGTACCTTCGCGCCGTCTGCACCTTCCTCGTCGGTCGCCAGTGCTCCGTCTGCAGTCACATACGCGTCAAAATCCCGGCAGGAATCTTCGGCGAACCAGTCCTCCTCCCGAACCGGAACCTTCCCGTCCTCTCCGACTGCGGGCAACCCCATCAGCCGGTTGGACAACTGATAGGCACTGATATAATGCCGCGCCTCATCCGGCGCCGAAAGCGGAGGCAGAATATACAGATAAAGACTTCCAAATGCCAGCGCCGAGATAATAAACACCGTCTCCAGACGGCATCTGTTCCGCAGCAGAAGCACACCGGCCGCAGCCGCAGACATCGTTCCAACAGCCGCCAGCACCAGATAACGGCTGATCTGCCAGGAATCTCCGCTCTCCCACACACCTGCACGGACATCCAGAAAATGTACCGCCGCCAGAAGCGCCAGAACCCCCGTCATCAGAAGCAGAAGCCCTGTTCCATGTTTCCACAGTTTTCTCGTTTGCATCATTCGCTCTTATCCTCTGTGTTCTTTTTTTCCTGTGTTTCCAGTTCTTCCAGCGCCATGCGCTGCACCAGTTCCCGCAGCTTTGCTTCCAGCTGGGAAATACGTACCGTCATGGAAAACACCTTGATCAGAAGCAGGAATATCACCAGCATGAAAATAAAATTCGACGGTGCCTGTGTCCCCACCAGATCCGACAAAACGTAGGCCACCTGCGGGAATACACTGAAGAGAAGCAGGATTCCGGAAAACAGCACCCAGAAAATAGAATCCTCGATCTGCACCTTGGATTTACGGATCTTATTCATAATAATTGCCGTCGTAATCAGCGACGCAGCAATCAGACTGATTCTCAGCATCATCGTCATATCACGGATTCCTCCTTCGGAAATTCTGAATCAGCAGGATGGAAAGCAGCATCCGCACCATGTATTTGGCTGCATTGACCGGGGTCAGATAACTGACCCCTGCCATCCGCTCATCCATTTTCACCTGAACCTCCGCTACGTTTGCACCATTCTTGATCAGATAGGAAAGTGTATCCGGTTCGGGTCCATAATTCATGCCGCACGCAAACTCTTCAATCATACTGCGGTTAAACATCCGCATTCCGGAAGTCGGATCATGAATCACGGCGCCTGTAGTCAGACGCAAAGCCAGTTCGATCAGATTGCTGCCCAGCATCCGCATGGACCGCGGCTTTTTCTCAGACAAAAACCGGGAACCGACCACGATGTCATAGCCTTCCTGCATTTTCTCCAGCATCGGCTGAATGTATTCCGGCCGATGCTGACCATCACCATCATACTGAATAGCATAATCGTATCCCCTGCGGTACGCATATTTCAGCCCTGTCTGAAAGGCTCCGGCCAGCCCCAGATTGACCGGGAGATCAATCATGTGAAAACCATGGCGGCGGCACAATTCCGGTGTACTGTCTCTGGAACCATCGTTGACCACTACATAATCAAACTGCGGATACTCCGTCTGAAGACGCTCCACCACCCGCACGATATTCTTTTCTTCATTATAAGCCGGTATAACAATCAGTAAATTAGACATTGCTTTTCTCCAGTATCCTTCATTCCTGACGATTCCAGTATGTCGGATTCATCGTCAGTTTCCGCACCAGCGGCATCGGCAGCAGGCGGTAACGCTTTCCCAGCCGGTAACCAAGATATTTGCATCCGCTCTGATACACCAATTCCGGAAGCAGATGCCACTTCTTCTGCTCTTTCAGATAGTTTGCCGTCTGTTTTACCATGCGGATTCCCTCACCTTCTGATGGAACAGAAGCAAACACCTCCGGATGCTGTGCCTGCGACACAGCCAGGTCAAAATTACGGTGCAGCTGCTGAAGGCCGCTGTAATTATGCGAATGAATCACTTTTGCGTCCGCCGCATACGCAATCCCGTATCCGGCATCAATCACCTGCGCTGCATACAGCATATCTTCATTGAAAATTGCCTGATCCACAAATCCATCCAGACGGTCATAGATATCCATCCGGTATGCAGCGCAGACATTGGAACAGAAATACGTTTTAATTCCCAGATTCGGAAGATCCGCTTCTGTTTTCACCCGGCTTTCCTCCGGATAATTAAATGACCGGGTATAACGTTCAATCAGACGGCAGTCTTTGTCCGGCAGTTGTCTTGCATAGGCAGAAGCAATCGGCTCCTCCTGCGTCTTCTGATACAGCGCCTTCACCAGATTTTCCACCAGATATGCATCCGCCGGGACAGCATCCTGCGTCATACAGATACAAACATCTGTCTTCACATATTCCATACCCTTCTTTCGTGTCCCGCCGTGATCAAATTCCGTTTTCGCCACATGGTGAACCTCCAGTCCCGGGATCCCCTGATATCCGTTTTCATTCCAGAGTGACTGCTCTGTATTCATAATAATGATCTGCTTTACCGGATAAGTCTGGTGCTGCAGCATCTGCAGCAGTCTCGAAAACTTTTTATCCGGCCGGTAAGTCGGCACCAGTACCGCGACCGTCTTTCTGTTCTCTTCCATTTCTCATACTCCTTTATGCTTCCCAGTTCTGCACCATCCCGTCATTTACCCCTTATGTCTGGCAGCGGCAAACCCCCATGCCGTCATCAGACCGAAACATAACGCCAGCAAAATCATCAGCAGCAGATAGGAAGCCGCACCTCCCAGGATCCCTCCTGCGCGTACCGCCTGCGGCGAAATCACTGCCGCAGTCACACACACCAGAACATATCCGCCAAAGATATGCCTCTGCCGTTTCATAATCACCAGCGTATAATAAAACAGATTCATCCAGGCATTAAAACCTCCGCCCAGAACAATCATCACCAGCGCCAGACGGCACTCTGAAAGTGCATCTCTCAGATTGGAGTAAAGAAGGCTCAGAACCGGAATTCCCAGCACCGCCGCTCCGCCGACAGCCAGCACAGTCAGCCCCAGAATCACAACAAAAATTTTACCGATCACGCCGCCAAACGCTTTCATCTCCTTCACTTCCCAGTAATAGGAAAGCTTCGTCAGAAACGGCCGGATCACGAATCCGGCAACCAGATTAATCACGGAAGTGGGCATGAAAATCGCACCGTAAACCGCCATCGCCGCATCATTCATATTTCCTTCTATGGCATATTTTGCCGCAGAAAAGATATAAAAATCCAGGAATACCGATAAAAACAGCAACAGGCAGCTCTGCAGCAGTCCCCTGCATCCGGCCGGGTTCCAGGACCAGTCAATATTATCCAGTCCGCCGATCACAGCAACATCAAACAGCAATACACCAAGTACCTGCGCCCCCACTGCAGCTGCGCTGGCAAATACCAGACTTTTCGTCATCAGAAGCGCCGTAATAAAACATCCCACAGACAACACAGTCCGGAACGCATTGGATTTCCCCGTCAGATAGAGCCGCCCGCTTCTCTGAAACTCCGCCTCGTAGGTATCGGCAAAGCCGTCAATCACCTTATAACAAACCATCAGAAATACTACCCATGCCTTCTGCGGTGTGTAACCCTGCATCAGAATATACCCGATACCGATTGCCAGCGCACACGCACTGGTCAGCATACGCAGCCCCAGATAATCGCCAAAGGTATACCGGTTCTCCACATCTGTAATCTGATATGGGCGGATCCCGAAATACGCCACCATGAACATCTGCTGTCCAAACGTCGTAAATGCAAAGGTGAAGATCCCTCCCTGTTCATCTCCCACGATCTGTACCACGGCCATGGTCAGCACCATGGACGCAAACGCATAGAGAAAACTGCCTATCATGTTCCAGATCATATTTCGCTTTTCCAGCGTATCCGGATTGTCATTTATGATCAAACGTCGTAATACTTCCATTGGTTTCTATTCCTGTTTTCTCCCGGACATAGTCCAGAATTCTCCTGTAATCTTCAATAAAATCCACTTCCGCCCAGAACATCCCGGCGATATCCTTGACCGGAATCGGATGCACATCGCTCAGGGAATAAATGGCGTCTTCCCACCATTTCCCGTGGCACTGCTCATCAATCATTTCATTCAGCCGCTTCAAAAAAACCGGGATAAATGCCGCACTCACATAGGCAATTCCTACATATTCACAGTCCCGTTCTTCCACGGTCAGTTCTTTGCCGTATCGTTTCAGATATCCGTTCTCCGTTCCGAAAAAATAATCTCCGTCCAGGACCCGGTTGGAATCTCCCAGCATGTAAACATCCCCCTCAGGAACCTTTCGTTTCATAAAGTCCAGAATTTCCTGAGACCAGAAGACATCCCCATTGGCAATGATCGTATCCTCTTCGGAAAACAGCCCCAGATTCTCTGCCATCCACAGCGAACCGATGCTGTTGGTCACATCATAAAACGGATTGTGCACAATATGAACCGGACAGCCTTCCAGAACACGGATAATCTCCCGATAACGATATCCTACAATCACGGTTACGTCAATGCCATTTTCCAGAAGCATCTCCACCGTTTTCCGGATCAGCGGCTTGCCGCCTACATCCAGGGTACACTTCGGAATATTGGGAATATTTTTGCTGATTCTGCTGCCCTTACCGGCAGCAAGTAAAAACGCCTTCATCGCTCAGCTCCTTTCGCAGTCCAGCTCAAACAGCGCATTCAGAAACGGCTGCATATACTCCCGTGCTCCCGTAGAAATCCGCAGATAATCTTTCAGAAGCGGATTGCCGTAGGTTTTGACCAGAATCCGTTTCTCTGTCTCCAGTTCGCGGGCCAGTTCATGAGCCTCCCTGCATCGCGGCCGCACAAAAATAAAGTTTCCTTCCTGCTTCATGGTCTCATAGCCATGCTTCTGCAATGTCTCCAGAAGATAATCCTTGC
>JALFHZ010000175.1 GCA_022776445.1 Lachnospiraceae bacterium | reverse complement strand
TGCCGGGCGAGCACAATGTATACAATGCCCTGGCGGCTGTTTCGGTGGCAAAGGCGCTTAAAGTCCCGGATCCGGCGATCGCGGACGGGCTTAGGCATTTCACGGGGACGGACCGGCGTTTTGAGAAGAAGGGCGAGCTGTACGGGATCACGGTCATCGACGACTATGCGCACCATCCCCAGGAGATCGCGGCGACGCTCAAGACGGCGAAGAGTTATCCCCACAAAAAGCTGTGGTGCGTTTTCCAGCCGCACACCTACACCAGGACGAAAGCGTTTCTGGACGAATTTGCGGAGGCGCTGTCCGCGGCGGACGAGGTGGTGCTGGCGGATATCTATCCGGCGCGCGAAACCGACAATCTGGGCATCAGCTCCCGCGATATCGCGGAGCGGATTGAGAAGCTTGGCACAAAGGCGCACTATTTTCCGACCTTTGACGAGATTGAAACATTTATTTTAAAAAATTGTTCCACCGGCGATCTGTTGATAACTATGGGCGCCGGAGACATTGTAAAAGTTGGGGAAAGGCTGCTCGGCAAGTAGTTATCCACATTATCCACATAGTTTTCCACTTTTTATGTAAAGGGGCTATGTGGATTTTTTGATTTACATAAGAAATTTTCTAAAAATTCGAAAAAGTACGTGTTTATCAGAAAATCCGGCATTTTTCGACATATTATTAACAGGGCGGATGTTTAGTTATCCACGTTATCCACATTATCCACAATGATTTTTGTGGATAATCTCAACTATTTCTTTTTTGAGTGGGGTGTGGTAAGATGTGTTTAAGGATAGAAAAGGATGAGTGATTTATGGATTTCACATGCAGTTTCCAGGTCAACGCTACCGTCGTTGCCAATGATTTCATTGATCGTTACATGGCATCCGCCAATGGAGAATATGTCAAGGTATATCTGTATATCCTGCGGCATCAGCATGAACCGCTGGATATCAGCGGGATTGCGGACGCGCTGAACCATACGGAGTCGGATGTCCGGCGCGCGCTTGCATACTGGGAGAAGATCGGGGCGCTTAAAAGCCGCACCGGCGTGACGTTTCAGCCGGATGTGCTCCCTGTCACCGATGCGTCGTCCCGCGCGGATCTCCGCACAGGAGTCGTGCAGACAGCCGCGGGAGCAGAGCGTGCGGCTTCTCGCCCCGTCTACAGTCAGGAGCAGGTGAATCGTCTGGCAGATCATGAGGATTTTACACAGCTGCTTTATATTGCGCAGAAGTACCTGAATAAGGTATTTACCCCGCGGGAGTGCGAAGTGTTTGCCTATCTTTATGACGGGCTGCATATGTCTGCGGAGCTTCTGGAGTACCTGGTGGAATACTGCGTACAGGGAGGACATACCAGTATCCGTTACATAGAGACCGTGGGGCTGAGCTGGCACGAGAAGGGGCTGGCGGATGTGGAAGCCGCGAAGGCGTATGCCAGCGGATTTACGAAGAATTCTTTTGCGGTTATGCGGGCCTTCGGACTGACAGACCGCAAGCCGGGCTCTTCGGAGCAGGAGATGATCGAGCGCTGGTTTCTGAACTACGGCTTTGCGAAGGAACTGGTGCTGGAGGCGTGCAACCGCACGATGGAAGCAACCCACACGCCCAGTTTCCGCTATGCGGACAAGATTTTAACAGAATGGAAGAAGGCCGGTGTGAAGAGCCTGCGGGATGTGGCGCTGCTTGATCAGAAGCGCCAGGAGCGCCAGAGCGCATCGCGCGCAGGAAAGCGGCCGGCAAACCAGTTCCACAATTTTGAACAGAGGGATACGGATTATGATTCCATGGTGATGGACCAGGTGAAATCCTGGATCACGGAGCCATGACCCGGATTCCGGAGCATCAGACAGGAGTCGGAAGGATAAGGAGAGCAGAGGATGGCACTGAGCAATTCCCAGTACAATGCAGTGATGCGGGAGTATGAGCGGCAGCAGATTGCCGGCCGCCACGACCGGGAGCGGCGGGTGAATGAGGTGTACGCGAAGGTCCCGCAGATTGAAGAATTGGATAAGACCATCAGCACGAGGGCGGCGGACTGCGCCAGACGGGTGCTGGACGGAGATACGGGCGCGAGACTGCGGCTGAAAGAAGAGCTGGCGGATCTGCGGGAACAGAAGCTGCTTCTTTTGAAGGCGGCGGGATTCCCGGAGGATTATATGGAGATGCGTTACCGCTGTCCGGACTGCAGGGATACGGGCTACTGCGGCGGACGCCGCTGCCATTGCTTTGAGCGGGCCCGGATCCGGATTCTCTACGCCCAGTCCAATATTCAGGACGTGCTGATGCGGGAGAACTTTGACACCTTCTCCTATGCGTATTTTGATGATCGGAAGACTCTGCCGGGCATCGGCATGACGGAGCTGGCCTATATGAAGCTGGTAGTGAAGCGCTGCCGTGATTTCGCCCTGGGATTTCCGGCACAGGGACGGAATATTCTGTTTACCGGAAGCACCGGAGTCGGCAAGACCTTCCTGACCAACTGCATTGCAAAGGAGCTGATTGACCGCTACGTTTCGGTGATTTATCTCTCTTCTCATGACCTGTTTGAGATTTTTTCCAGATACCGGTTCAGCAGGGAGGCGGAAGAGGATGTGGAGGAGACCTACCGTCATATTCTGGAGTGTGAGATGCTGATTATCGATGATCTGGGGACAGAGGTAAACAACACGTTTGTGTCTTCCCAGCTGTTTTACTGCATCAACGAGCGGATCAACCGGGAGAAGGGGACGATCATATCCACCAACCTGTCGATGGATATGCTGAGAGATACGTATTCTGACCGCATCACGTCCCGGATTATGAGCCATTATATGACCATTCCGCTTTACGGCGGGGACATTCGCATGAAAAAAAGGCAAACTTCTCGCGATTAACTTGACTTAAACGGTGCATAATGTTATAAAGGATACGTTGAAACAACTGTCTGTGCAGAACGCAGAACATTTTGATTACATTGGAGGATAACATGATATACCAAGAGAAAACCATTGAAACCATTCCGGTAGGTCCGCTGGGGCTGATTCCGCTGAAGAGCTGTGCAGAACTGGGCGGCAAGGTCAATAACTGGCTGGTTGAGTGGAGAAAAGAGCGTGAAAGCGAGCACAAATCTACGATTGCATTTTCAGGATACCAGAGAGATTCCTACATTGTAAATGCCAAGACTCCGCGTTTTGGTTCCGGTGAAGGAAAAGCGACCATAGAGGAGTCGGTTCGCGGTGATGACCTGTATATCATGGTGGATGTATGCAATTACAGCCTGACCTATTCTCTTTGCGGGATGACCAATCATATGTCTCCGGATGATCATTTTCAGGATCTGAAGCGTGTGATCGCGGCAGCAGCGGGCAAGGCGCGCCGTATCAATGTGATTATGCCTTTCTTATATGAGAGCCGTCAGCACAAGCGTTCCAGCCGTGAGTCTCTGGACTGCGCACTGGCTCTGCAGGAGCTGACCAATATGGGTGTTGAGAATATCATCACCTTTGACGCACACGATCCGCGCGTTCAGAATGCGATTCCGCTGAAGGGATTTGAGACGGTACAGCCGATTTACCAGTTTATCAAATATCTTCTGAAGAACGAGACCGAGCTTCAGATCGACAGCGATCACATGATGGTGATCAGCCCGGATGAGGGCGGTATGGGCCGTGCTGTGTATTTTGCCAATGTGCTGGGACTGGATATGGGTATGTTCTACAAGCGCCGTGATTACACCCGCATTGTGGACGGACGCAACCCGATTGTGGCACATGAATTCCTGGGTAGCAGTGTAGAAGGCAAGGATGTTCTGATCATTGATGATATGATTTCTTCCGGCGAGAGTATGCTGGATGTGGCGAAGGAGCTGAAACGCAGAAAAGCGAGAAAGGTATTTATCTGCGCGACCTTCGGTCTGTTTACCAATGGACTTGCCAAGTTTGACGAGTACTATGAGAATGGCCTGATTGACCGTATTCTGACGACCAATCTGGTTTATCAGACTCCGGATCTGCTGTCCAGACCGTACTACATCGATGTGGATATGAGTAAGTACATCGCATTGATCATTGACAACCTGAATCACGATGATTCCCTGAGCGAACTGCTGAATCCGACAAATCGTATCAACAAGCTGCTGGATAAGTATCGCAGCAAAGACAAATAACTTCAGCAAGAAGGCGAATGATTGGATGAGTAAACATTGGAAACATAGGGAAGAGCCGAAAAAAACGCCGTCTGAAGATCAGGTCGGCGGCTGGCAGGTTCCGAAGGAAGAGAAGGGCGGCTGGAAGAAGGAACTTCTGGAATGGGTGAAGATCATCGTATCCGCGGCACTGATTGCGTTTGTGCTGAACACCTTTATTATCGCGAACAGTGAAGTGCCGAGCGGTTCCATGGAGAATACGATTATGACCGGGGATCGGGTGATCGGTTCTCGTCTGGCGTATCTTTTTGATGAACCGGAGCGGGGAGATATTGTGATTTTTCGTTTCCCGGACAATGAGAAGATCTATTATGTGAAGCGGGTGATCGGTCTTCCGGGAGAAACCGTGGATATCATCGACGGTCAGGTTTACATCAACGACGAGCCGCTGGATGAGCCTTATCTGAGAGAACCCATGGTGCCGGAGGCTCCGATGCATTTTGAGGTGCCGGAGGACAGCTACTTTATGATGGGTGACAACCGCAATTATTCTCTGGATGCCCGTAGATGGAAGAATACCTATGTGAAGCGTGATAAGCTGATTGCCAGGGTTTTGTTCCGCTATTTCCCGAGAATCGGAAAGATTGAATAATACGGTACTGATTAACAGATCCGGCAGATGCTGCCGGATCTGTTTTTTTCTGGTGTTTTGCGGCGTGATGTGATATAGTCTAAAGTAGAACATGAGAGTTATTTCAATATAAAAAGAAAGGATTTTGACATGAAAAATACGACATTGGTTATTATGGCCGCAGGAATCGGAAGTCGGTTCGGAAAAGGCATCAAGCAGCTGGAACCGGTAGGACCGGGCGGAGAGATTATCATGGATTATTCCATCCATGACGCGCTGGAGGCCGGATTTAATAAAATTGTGTTTATTATCCGTAAAGATCTGGAGAAGGATTTCCGCGAGATTATCGGCAATCGAATTGAGAAAGTGGCAAATGTGGAGTATGTATTCCAGGAACTGAATGCGCTTCCGGAGGGATATCAGGTGCCGGAGGGAAGAAAGAAACCATGGGGAACCGGACAGGCGGTGCTGGCTGCCAAAGGTGTGGTTCACGAGCCGTTTCTGGTAATCAATGCGGATGACTACTATGGCAAGGAAGGTTTCCGCAAGATTCATCAGTATATGGTGGAGGAGATGGATCCGGATGCAGAGGTTTATCCGATGTGCATGGGCGGCTTTATCCTGTCCAATACGCTGAGCGAGAACGGTACGGTGACGCGCGGAGTTTGCCGGCTGAACGAGGACGGCACATTGAAGGATGTCACAGAAACCTATGATATTGAGAGAAAAGGCAATGGCCTGTTTGCCAATGATGAGCAGGGCAATCCGGTTGTCGTAAGTCCGGATCAGCATGTATCGATGAATATGTGGGGACTGCCGCCGAAGTTTATGGATGAACTGGAGCGTGGATTCCCGGAATTTCTGGACAGTCTGAAGGAAGGCGATGTGAAGTCAGAGTATCTGCTTCCGAAGATTATTGATCGTCTGGTAAAGAGCGGCAAGGCGCGGGTTCAGGTGCTTGAAACCCGGGACAAGTGGTTTGGCGTGACTTACAAGGAAGACAAGGAGGCAGTGGTAGCTGCAATCCGCAGATTGATTGCAGCAGGCGAGTATAAGGAGCACCTGTATGACTAAGATGATTTCCTGGAATGTCAACGGTCTTCGAGCCTGCGTCGGCAAGGGATTTCTGGAGTATTTCCGACAGGTAGACGCGGATATTTTCTGCCTTCAGGAGACGAAGCTCCAGGAGGGGCAGATCGAGCTGGATCTGCCGGGGTATTACCAGTACTGGAATTATGCGGAGAAAAAAGGATATTCCGGGACGGCACTGTTTACCAGAGAGAAGCCTCTGGAGGTCACCTTCGGTCTGGGTGTAGAGCAGCATGATCACGAGGGAAGAGTCATTACGGCAGAATTTCCGGAATATTATGTGGTTACCTGTTATACGCCGAATTCTCAGAATGAGCTGGCGCGTCTTGACTACCGGATGGAATGGGAGGACGCATGGCGCTCTTACCTGAAGAAGCTGGAGCAGAATAAGCCGGTGATTATCTGCGGGGATTTCAATGTGGCACATCAGGAAATCGACCTGAAGAATCCGAAGACAAATCGCAGAAATGCGGGCTTTACCGACGAAGAACGCGGAAAATTCACCGAGCTTCTGAATGCAGGCATGATTGACACCTACCGGTATTTTTATCCGGATCAGGAAGGCGTCTATTCCTGGTGGTCTTATCGGTTCCGCGCCCGAGAGAAGAACGCAGGGTGGAGAATTGACTATTTCTGCGTTTCCGAAAGACTGAAGGACCGGCTGAAGGGGGCATCGATTCATACGGAGATAACCGGATCCGATCACTGTCCGGTGGAACTGGATCTTGAGTAGTGGGGAAGTACAAAACGTGTTTTAGAAAGGTGAGTGAGGGATGAAGCAGTATCAGATTGACAATCATGATGAGACAGAATATCCGATGGGACTCACACTGGTGAACGGGGGCATTCATATATCGGTGGAGGCTGAGGCGAAAGTCTGCAGTCTGCTTCTGTTCCCACAGAAGTCTGCCAAAGCTGCGGCAGACGCAGAGCCGGTGCGCGTTGCGTTTCCGGAGGAGGGGCGTATCGGAAATGTATGGGAGATGACCCTTTTGGGGGATGATTTTGATCGGTGGAGCTATGCGTTTGAGGCGGATGGAAAACGGTTTTCGGATCCTTATGGACGACGGTTCTGCGGTCGTGAGAAGTGGGGAGATCTCGAACAGGCAGAGACACTTCCGGTCAGTCCAATCCGGAAAGATGCGTTCGACTGGGATGGAGACCGAAGGCCGCAGATCCCTTATAAAGACTGTATTGTTTACTGTGCCCATGTGCGCGGACTGACGAAGCATGCCTCTTCCGGTGTACGGGAAAAGGGTACTTTCGGAGCCGTTGCGGAGAAGATTCCCTACCTGAAGGAATTGGGCATTACGACACTGGAGCTTCTGCCGGTGGCAGAGTTTCAGGAGATTATGATGCCGGAGCATGCGGAAGGAAATCCTTATGGGAAACCGGAGCCGACCGGCAAACTGAATTACTGGGGGTATGCGCCTGCGCTTTTGTTCGCGCCGAAGGCATCATATGCGGGATATCGGAAAAACCCGGTACTGGAGCTGAAAAATCTTGTGAAAAAACTGCATCAGGAAGGAATGGAACTGGTACTTCAGCTGTATTTTACAGGAAAAGAATCCCCATCTCTGGTTCTGGATGCAGTGCGCCACTGGGTGCGTGAGTATCATCTGGACGGCGTTCATCTGACGGGGCAGGCACCGGCCGGATTCCTGGTACAGGATCCGTATCTGTCTGATGTCAAGCTGTGGGCGAATTCCTGGGATGGCCTGCCGTCTCACCGGCCTCATTCCGTGAGACGTCTGGGTGAGTACAATGACGGTTTTCTGACAGATATGCGCCGTGCACTCAAAGGGGACGAGGATCAGATGAACAACCTCCTGTTCCGCATCCGGCGCAATCCGGAAGGCTGCGGCGTGCTGAATTATATGGCCGGAGTGAACGGATTTACCATGATGGACATGGTCAGCTATGAGCAGAAACATAACGAAGCCAACGGCGAGCATAATCGGGATGGAAATGAGTATAATTATTCCTGGAACTGCGGCGTGGAAGGGCCGTCGCGCAAGAAAAAGCTGACGGAGCTGCGCCGGAGGCAGCTGCGCAATGCGTTTCTGATGCTGTTCCTCAGTCAGGGTACTCCGGTGCTGCTTGCCGGTGATGAATTCGGCAACAGCCAGGAGGGCAACAACAATGCCTACTGTCAGGATAACGAGATTTCCTGGCTGAACTGGCGGCTTCTGAAGACGAATCATGATCTGTATGATTTTGTGAAGCATGTGATTGCCTTTCGCAAAGAACATCCGGTATTTCATATGAGTACGGAGCCGAATGGGATGGATTATCTGGCATGCGGACATCCGGATATCTCCTACCATGGCGTGAAAGCCTGGTGCCCCGAGCTGGAGCATTTTCGACGGCAGGTCGGTGTGATGTACTGCGGAGCGTATGGCAGGCGCCCGGATGGCACGGAGGATGATTATTTCTTTGTTGCCTATAATATGCACTGGGAACCTCATGAGTTTGCGCTTCCCCGTCTTCCGAAGGGGAAAATGTGGCATACGGCATTCGACACCGGAGAGAACTCCGTGAACGGCTGTTATGAGGCTGGTCAGGAGCCGGTGCTGGAGGAGCAGAAGCATTTCATGGTGCCTGCACGTACCATTATGGTACTGATCGGAAAAAAGCGGCAATAAGGAGGAAGTATGTATTCATTTGAAGAACTGCGCTCTGTCGTGGCGAAACTTCGTTCTGAGCATGGCTGTCCGTGGGACCGGGAGCAGACTTTTGAGAGCCTGAAGCCATGTCTGCTGGAAGAAGTCGGAGAAGTAGTGGAGGCGATGGAGCATCAGGATATGGAAAATCTTTGCGAAGAGCTCGGAGATGTACTCTATCTTGTGCTGCTTTACAGTCAGATTGCCGGGGAGAAAGGCCTGTTTACCTTTGACAATGTGGCGGACGGAATCTGTGAAAAAATGATCCGCAGGCATCCGCATGTTTTCGGCAGTGCCAGGGCATCGGGACCGGAGGAAAGTCTTGCTCTCTGGAATGAAATTAAAAAGCAGGAAAAGGTTAAAAAACCTTGACAAAGAATAGTAAAACAGATATAAATGGAAGAGTATATTTTTTGAATAGTACCCAGCGAATGGTGCTATAGACCATACTAGGAGGAATTTATAATGAACAAGACAGAATTAGTTGCAGCAGTAGCTGAGCAGGCAGGCCTGTCCAGAAAGGACGCAGAGGCAGCAGTAAAGGCATTTACTGATGTAATTTCCAGTGAATTAAAGAAAGGCGAGAAAATCCAGTTAGTTGGTTTTGGTACGTTTGAAGTGTCTGAGAGAGCTGCAAGAGAGGGCAGAAATCCGAAGACCGGTGAGTCCATGAGCATTGCAGCCTGCAAGACTCCGAAGTTCAAAGCAGGTAAGGCATTAAAGGATTTAGTGAACGAATAATCAGATTAGATGTAAATTCCCCTCTGTAATGCCATCATGCATCATGGAGGGGAATTTTAGCTATCAAAAGGGAGGCAGCAAAATGCGCTTAGATAAATATCTTAAGGTATCCCGCCTGATCAAGAGAAGAACTGTTGCAAATGAAGCCTGTGACAGCGGCCGTGTAAAACTGAATGACAAAGTGGCGAGAGCCAGCGCTGATGTGAAGGTTGGAGATGTGATTGAAATTGCTTTCGGCACAAAAGCTGTGAAAGTAAGAATTACCAGTGTTCAGGAAACAATCCGTAAAGAAGATGCAAAAGAGATGTTCGAATATATCTAAAGGTGACAAATTCCATACTTCCGCTGTCCATGAGACTACTTTCTTCCGTTAAAATTCAATGAAAAATGGCGAAGTGCTAATGTTCATAAAAAGCAGGACCTTCTCATATACTGAACCAGGTGTTCGTATAGCGGGGAGGTCTTTTGTATGGATGAGAAAACGGGAATCCGGCCGCACAGCTGTCTGATTCAGAACCGCTCGTCGGTGAGCCTGACCGGAGTGCGGGAGGTGGTGTCCTTTGATGAAAATCAGGTGGTAATGGATACGGATCTGGGACTCCTGACGCTGAAGGGAAAGGATCTGCATGTGAGCCGCCTGACTGTGGAAAAGGGCGAGGTGGATGTGCAGGGGACGGTGGACCATATGGCATATTCTTCCAACGAAGCACACCGGAAAGCCGGACAGTCGCTGATCAGCCGGCTGTTTCAATAAGCTGAGGGAAAAGCAGGGCGGAGGTGGATGGATGAGTCCGAATATTCAGATGGAGGCACGGCTTCTGGGGCTGAGTTTTCTGACCGGAGCGGGGCTGATGGCCGTATATGACGGACTTCGTATTTTTCGTCTTATGGTGCGTCACGGATGGCTCTGGATGGGCATTGAGGATCTGCTTTACTGGTGTTTTGCCGGCTTTGCCGTGTTTTTTCTGCTGTATCAGGAAAATGACGGGGCACTCCGGTGGTACGTCATCGGAAGCGTGCTGCTTTCCATGCTTCTGTATGATCGACTTTGCAGTGTATTCTTGTTAAAATGGTTGAAAAAGGCGGGAAGATGCCTTAAAATGAAAGTGTTAAAACAAAAACATGACAGACAGCATTAAAGTGGTGATGAGATGATGCGTGAGGGAACGCGGAGAAAAAAGAAGGATCGCTGGGGCAACCGTATGGCGATTTTGGGCATTACGCTGGTCGTGATCAGCCTTGGGGTGGTCGTGAATCTGAAGAGTGCCTCCATGAGAAAAAGGGACCTGGAATATCAGGCGCGGGAAGAGGCGCTGGAACGGCAGGTGGAGCGGGAAGAGAACCGTGCCAATGAGCTGGAGGAATACCGGGTCTACGTGCAGACAAAGCAGTATATGGAAGAGGTGGCCAAGCAGAAGCTGGGCCTGGTGAAGCCGGATGAGATCCTGCTGAAACCGGTGCCGAAGAACTGACATGGCTTCTGGCATACAATCCCTTTCTGCCGCATATAATGTGGCTTAGGAGGGGATTTTTGTGTTGAAACGATGGAACCGTCGGGATATGGCGGATATCAATGTATATACGGCCAGGAGACTGAATGAGATGGCACAGTCTCTGGGAATCCTTGCAAAATCCTGCATGGAAGCGGAGCAGGAATCACGCGGGCTTACCAGGGAGGATGCGCTGGCAGCCATGCAGACGGCGGCATCCATGGTATGCGGAAACTGCAGCAGGTGCAACCTGTACAGCAGCAGCGAGAAGGAAGACAGTTATTATCTCTATTACCTTCTGCGGGCTTTTGAGCAGAAAGGGCATGTGGATTATGAGGACATGCCGCGGTTTTTTATGGAAACCTGCAGACGGCGGGAAGATTATGTGGGGCAGCTGAACCGGAATCTGGGCAGGGCGACCATGAATCTGGAGTGGAAGAACCGTTTCCTCGAAAGCCGGGAGACGGTGATGGTGCAGTTTCGGGAACTGGCAGTGATTCTGGAGGAGTTTGCCCATCAGATGGAGCAGGCCAGAGATATCACCGGACAGAAGGCAGAAGCGGTAAAACGGGTGTTTCATCTGAATCGGATGACAGTGGACAATATGCTTCTGCTGGAATATGAGAATCAGCAGAGGGAGGCGTATCTGACGGTGCGCACGGCCGGGAACCGTTGTGTGACGGCCAGAGAGGCGGCGGGGCTTCTGGGACAGGCCCTGGGCGGCCGCAGCTGGTACGTGCCGCGGGACGCGAGAGCATTGGTGACGCGGCAGGCCGCAACCCTGCGGTTCTGTGAAGCCGGAAGCTATCGAATGTCCTATGGAGTTGCGCGGATCGGCAAGGAAGGAAAAACAGTCTCCGGGGATAATTATACCTATTCCTCCAATACACCCGGACAGGTGATCATGAGCCTGTCGGACGGGATGGGAAGCGGAGCACAGGCCTCCAGAGAGAGTGAGCGGGTGGTAGAACTGACCCAGCAGCTCCTGGAAACCGGATTTTCTGCCCGTGCAGCGCTCAAGATGGTCAACACGGTTCTGCTTTTGAGCGGGACAGAGCAGCATCCGGCGACGCTGGATCTCTGCTGTGTGGATCTCCACACCGGTGTGCTGGAGGCGATGAAGCTGGGAGCCGCTGCAACGTTCATTCTGAGTGCGGAAGGTGTTGAGATCCTGGAGGCAGGGGAGATCCCGGCCGGAGTTATGACTCCCATCGAACCGCAGCTGATTTCGCGAAAATTGTGGGAGGGCGACCGGATTGTGATGGTGACAGACGGGATACTGGATGCATGTCCGGGGGAAAATAAGGAAGAGAGTCTGAAGGCATGTCTGGAGGGAATGACGGTTCGGGGGCCTCAGGATATGGCGGAACGGATTCTGCGGTTTGCGTGCCGGAGCGGATCCGGGATCCGGGATGATATGACCGTTCTGACAGCGGGGATATGGAAACAGTAAAGAAAAAGAAAACGGAGAATACCATGTGGAAAAAGGTACAGAATTACATCAGAACATATGGGCTGCTGAAACCGGGCGATCGGGTTGTGGCGGCAGTGTCCGGCGGGGCGGATTCGGTCTGCCTGCTGTCCGTGTTGACACAGATCCGGCGAAACGGTCTGCTGACGGCGCAGGCGGATGGCACACGGAGCGAGACCGGGATTCCGGACATGGAACTGCGGGCTGTGCATGTGCACCACGGACTTCGCGGAGCAGAGGCTGACCGGGATGCTGCGTTTGTGCAGCAGCTTTGCGACCGCCTGGAGGTTCCGCTGGTGTGCGTACACCGAAGAGTGGCAGAGTATGCTGTGGAGCACGGTCTTTCCACGGAAGAGGCCGGACGGCTTCTGCGCTATGAGGCTCTGGAGCAGGAAGCAAAGCGGTGGAAAGAGGAAGATCCGGCGGGGGCGGACGGTGCACGAAGTTTAGGGGATGTATGGATTGCGGTTGCTCATCATCAGGATGACAATGCGGAAACGATTCTCCACCATCTCCTGCGTGGGAGCGGACTGAAGGGATTGTCCGGCATGCGTCCGAAGCAGGGCAGCCGGATTCGCCCGCTTCTGTGTGTGAACCGAAAGGAAATTCTGGAATATCTGCGGCAGGAAGGTCTGGACTGGTGTGAGGATTCCACCAACGCGTCTCTGGATTATACCAGAAACCGGATCCGCAGGGAGCTTCTGCCGTTGATGACGCAGGAGGTTAATGCCCGTGCGGTGGATAACATCCTGCATGCCGGGGAGATTTTTGCTCAGGCGGACAGCTATCTGGAGCAGCAGGCCGCTGCTGTGTGGGCATCCGGGGGGAGTGTCGCCGGTGAATTGGCAGAAGGATCGGTGCGTGCGGAGCTCCGGCTGGAAGCATTCTGCGGCCAGCCGGAGATCATCCGCTCCTATCTGATCCGTCATATGCTGGATCTGGTGACACCCGGATGGAAGGATATCACATCCCGTCATTTTCAGCAGATTGCCGGGCTGGCAGAAAAACAGACCGGAAGCAGCTGCGATCTGCCGTGCGGGATGCGTGCGGTACGCGGTTATGGATGTCTGTCAATTGTGCGTACCTCAGAAAAGCATATGGACAGAGCGGACACCGGAATCGTGCTTCCGCTTCCGGAGGAACCGGCTGTGACGGTCGGAAACCTGATATTTTGTGTATTTCCGAGAAAAAAAGAACTGGAAATTCCGAAAAACCAGTATACGAAATGGTTTGACTATGATAAAATTAAGGGTACGCTGTCCTTGAGATACCGGCGGACGGGAGATTATCTGTCTCTGCCCGGCGGTGATTCGAAGACGATTGCCCGTTATATGATCGATGAGAAGATTCCGAGAGAGGCCCGGGAGCAGATCCCGGTGCTTGCGGAGGAGCATCATGTACTTTGGGTGATCGGGTATCGGATCAGCGAATATTATAAAATTACCAACACTACGAAAACGATATTACAGGTAGAATGTAACGGAGGAGAAGAGTATGGCAGATAAGATCCGTGTATTACTGTCGGAAGAAGAAGTAAATCAGAGAATCAGCGAAGTGGCAGAGGTCATCAGTAAAGATTATGAGGGAAAGGAAGTGCACCTGATCTGTATTTTAAAGGGCGGTGTTTTTTTCACCTGTGAACTGGCCAAGCGTCTGACTGTGCCGGTATCTCTGGATTTCATGTCCGTTTCCAGCTATGGAGATGACACCAAGTCCAGTGGTGTGGTGCGGATTGTCAAGGATCTGGATGAACCGCTGCAGGATAAGGATGTTCTGATCGTGGAAGATATCATCGACTCGGGCCGTACTCTGTCCTACCTGATTGAAGTGCTCAAACAGCGCGGACCGAAGAGTATCCGTCTGTGCACACTGCTTGACAAGCCGGAGCGTCGTGTCAAAAAGCAGGTACATGTGGATTATACCTGTTTTACCATTCCGGATGAGTTCGTTGTAGGTTACGGTCTGGACTATGCCCAGAAATACCGCAATTTACCGTATATCGGAGTAGTAGAGCTGTAAGGAGGCGCTTAAGTGAGACAACAGACATTCAGAGGCACCGGGATCCTGCTGGTTCTGCTTCTGACGATGGCTATCATGTGGCTTGTGCCGCGGAGTATGCCGGAGCAGATGACACATCAGGAATTTATGGCGGTGCTGGAAGCGGGGACGGTCAGTCAGGCCGTAGTGAATCAGAATCAGCAGACACCGACCGGTGAGATTCAGATGACCCTGACTACAGATGATGACAGACATATCGTTTATTTTTCCGATGTAGCAGAGGCACAGGAGCTGCTGGAGGCACACGGGATTGATTACAGGCTGAACAATGTACCGCAGAGCAGCTACTGGATCAATGTGATTCTGCCGGTGGTTCTCTCCGTGGGACTTGTGATGGCATTTATCTTTATGATGAATATGCGTGCCGGTGGCGGCGGCGGAGCCAATGCCAAGATGATGAACTTCGGCAAGAGCCGTGCGCGTATGACTCACAACAGCAATGTGACGTTCAAGAACGTCGCAGGCCTTCGTGAGGAAAAGGAAGATCTGGAAGAAATGGTGGATTTCTTAAAGAATCCGCATAAGTATACCAATGTCGGAGCGCGTATTCCGAAAGGCGTCATTCTTGTGGGCCCGCCCGGAACCGGTAAGACTCTTCTGGCAAAGGCGGTGGCCGGTGAGGCAGGAGTACCGTTCTTCAGTATCTCCGGTTCAGATTTTGTAGAGATGTTCGTCGGTGTGGGTGCATCCCGTGTGAGGGATCTGTTTGAAGATGCGAAGAAAAATGCACCCTGTATTATCTTTATCGATGAGATTGATGCTGTGGCACGCCGCAGAGGTACCGGTATGGGCGGCGGACACGATGAGCGGGAGCAGACGCTGAACCAGCTTCTGGTCGAGATGGACGGTTTTGGTGTCAATGAGGGCATTATTGTCATGGCGGCGACGAACCGTGTGGACATTCTGGATCCGGCGATTTTGCGGCCGGGCCGTTTTGACCGTAAGGTGGCAGTCGGCAGACCGGATGTGAAAGGACGTGAAGAGATCCTTCGTGTTCACTGCAAAGCAAAGCCGCTGGCAGAGGATGTGGATCTGAACCGCGTGGCAAAGACCACCTCCGGATTTACCGGTGCAGATCTGGAGAATCTGATGAATGAAGCTGCGATTCTGGCGGCGAAAGAGAACCGTTCCTTTATCCGCCAGGCAGATATAGACCGCTCATTTGTAAAGGTTGGCATTGGTGCGGAGAAGAAGAGCCGTCTGATTTCCGAGAAGGAGAAACGGATCACGGCATACCATGAGGCAGGTCATGCGATTCTGTTCCATGTACTTCCGGATGTGGGCCCGGTGCACACCGTATCCATCATTCCGACCGGAATCGGAGCCGCGGGCTATACCATGCCGCTGCCGGGAGATGACGAGATGTTCAATACCAAAGGCAAGATGATGCAGGATATCATGGTTTCTCTGGGCGGCCGGATTGCGGAAGAGCTGATCTTTGGAGATGTGACCACCGGTGCGTCTCAGGATATCAAGCACGCGACCAAGATTGCGCGCGCTATGGTCACTCAGTATGGCATGTCTGATAAAGTCGGCATGATTGATTACGGAAGTGATGAGGATGAGGTCTTTATCGGCCGCGATCTGGCACACACCCGTTCGTACGGTGAGGGCGTTGCCGCTGCGATTGACAGTGAGGTGAAGCGCATCATCGATGAGTGCTACCAGAAGGCCCGTGCGATCATTGAAAGCCATCGGTCTGTTCTGGACAGCTGCTGCGAACTTCTTCTGGAGAAGGAGAAGATCGGTCAGCAGGAATTCGAGGCATTGTTCACTGCATAATGCATAAAAAAAACAAGCAAATTCTATGATGTTTGTGCACACTTATTTACTGGTTTATGCTATTATAATTAACGTAACCCCCCCCAATACATTATATAGTTTTTGCTACACCCCATAAGAAACGAAATACCTTCTCCTGAAAGAGCCAGCCACCCCGCTGGCTCTTTCGCTGTCTGTATCAAGTTGGGACTTGTGTCCGGAGCGGGAATCATTTAAAATATGAAGTGAAGATTACGAAGAAGGGAAATATCTGTTATGGCAGATGATTGGAACGGAGGAATCAACAGACGGGCTCTTTTTGCGGACGAGACCTCCGATTATCGCATGCCGGAGGAACCGGACGAAGGAGAGCGTGCAGTGCTCCGATTCCGAACGGCGAAGGGAAACGCAGACCATGTTTTCTACATAGAAGAGGACAGAGGCATTGAGATAGAGCTGACCAGGAAAGAGTCAGATGGTCTATTTGATTATTATGAATGTGAGATTGCAGTGGGACGTGAACCGCAGCATTATTATTTCCAGATTGTGAAGGATCAGGATATCTGCTATTTTAACCGGCTGGGAGCGACGATGGATGTGAAGCGGTGCTTTGCATTCTGTATGACGCCGGGGTTCCATACGCCGGAGTGGGCGAAAGGTGCGGTGATGTACCAGATTTTTGTGGATCGTTTCTGCAATGGCGATCCCTCCAATGATGTGGATGACCGTGAGTACATCTATGTCGGCCGCCCGATCCAAAAAGTGAAAGACTGGAATGAGAATCCTTCCACCCTGGATGTGGGGCGCTTTTACGGCGGCGATCTGCAGGGAGTCTGGAGTAAACTGGATTATCTGCAGTATCTGGGAGTGGAAGTGATTTATTTTAACCCGCTGTTCGTCTCTCCGTCCAATCATAAGTATGACACGCAGGACTATGACCATATTGATCCGCATTATGGGATGATTGTAAAAGACGGAGGAGAACCGGTGCGTCCGGCGGCCCGGGGCAACAAACGTGCCAGCCGGTACCGGATGCGCAGCGCCGGCAGGAAGAACCTGGAGGCAAGCAATGAACTGTTTGCCCGTTTTATGGAAGAGATTCACAGACGCGGGATGAGAGTGATTATCGACGGTGTTTTCAATCACTGTGGTTCCTTCAATAAATGGCTGGACCGGGAAGAGATTTATATCCGGCAGGGCGGATATGAGCCGGGAGCATATGGCTCTGCGGAGAGTCCATATCATTCTTTTTTTAAATTCTATAATGAGCATGCCTGGCCGAACAATTCCAGTTATGAAGGCTGGTGGGGATATGATACGCTGCCGAAGCTGAATTATGAGGATTCTCCGAAGCTTTATGACTATATTATGCGTATTGCGCGCAAATGGGTATCGGAGCCTTACTGTGTGGATGGATGGCGTCTGGATGTGGCGGCAGATCTGGGCCACAGCAGTGAATACAATCATAAGTTCTGGCGGGATTTCCGGAGTCACGTCAAGGAAGCCAATCCGGAGGCGATTATTCTGGCGGAACATTACGGCGATCCGAGCAGCTGGCTGGAAGGCGACCAGTGGGATACGGTGATGAACTACGATGCGTTTATGGAGCCGCTCAGCTGGTTTTTGACCGGTATGGAGAAACACAGCGACGAATATAATGCCGCGCTGTACGGAGACGGAGACAGTTTTTTTCGGTCCATGTACTATCACATGAGCCGGATGCAGGGCGCATCTCTGATGACGGCGATGAATCAGCTTTCCAACCACGATCACAGCCGGTTTCTGACCAGAACCAATCATATGGTCGGAAGACTCGGAACGGCAGGTTCGGAGAAAGCGTGTGAGCATATCAATTACGGTATTTTCCGGGAAGCGGTAATGGTTCAGATGACATGGCCGGGGGCACCGACGCTGTATTACGGAGATGAGGCCGGCGTCTGCGGATGGACCGATCCGGATAATCGCAGAAGTTATCCCTGGGGACAGGAAGATTTTGAACTGATCGAATATCATCGTTATATGATCGCACTGCACAAGAAGCTTCCGGCACTGCGCCGGGGATCTGTCAAACAGCTTTTGTCCGGGCGGCAGCTGATTGCTTATGGCCGTATGAGAGGTGAGAACCGCTGCGTGGTGGTGATCAATAACCGCGGTGAGAGCCGTACGGAGGAGGTCCCGGTGTGGGAACTGGGAATCACCGATGAGGCGGTGCTGCGCCGTGTGATGCTGACGCACCAGGATGGATACAATGCAGGGCAGGTGGATTATCGGACGGAGGGAGGCATCCTGAAGCTGGAACTGCCGGCGAATTCCGGTATCCTGCTGACGACCGGAGCAGATATTTGAGCAGCTGCCGAAAGTGTAGGGTTTTTTCGTGAATTTTTGAAAAACTCTTGACTTTTTTTATCCTGCTGTGTTAATATTATGACTGCTTATAAAAGCCAGTTATGGACGGGTTCCCGAGTGGCCAAAGGGGGCAGACTGTAAATCTGTTAGCAGTGCTTTCGGTGGTTCGAATCCACCTCCGTCCATGTATGCCGCAGTGGCGGAACTGGCAGACGCACAGGACTTAAAATCCTGCGGGACTAATCTCCCGTGCCGGTTCGATTCCGGCCTGCGGCATTGATGATCCGAATCTGTGATACAGAAGGAGATCTCAGGATGGCTTTGATAGCAAATTTCAGAATCTGCTTTTTGAGAAAAAAGGATTGACAAATCATTCGGAATAAGGTAAACTATTCAAGTCGGTTTGACATGCCTTGGTAGCTCAGTTGGTAGAGCAGAGGACTGAAAATCCTCGTGTCACTGGTTCGATTCCGGTCCAAGGCATTGGGATATTGATTTTGCGGGTGTAGTTCAATGGTAGAACACCAGCCTTCCAAGCTGGATACGTGGGTTCGATTCCCATCACCCGCTTAAAAAATGCTTGACATTTTGAACAGATCTGTTATAATCATATCTGTTCAGTGAAAATGAAACATTGTTATTTATGCGCGAGTGGCTCAGTTGGTGGAGTACGACCTTGCCAAGGTCGGGGTCGCGGGTTCGAGTCCCGTCTCGCGCTCTTTTTATTTGTCGGAAGGACTTTGATTGTTCAAGGTATTCCGGCTTTTTTTATTTCATCCTCGAAGAATCTCTTCGGCCTTTTCAAACAGAAAACCAGGGTTGAATTGAGAGGAGATTAATAGTATAATCAAAATAGTTTTGAATGTTTTAAACACATAATTTCAAGGAGGAGTTTATCATGATTACCTGGAACAACTTAGATACGCTGGCATCATTTCAGGATCTGAAAGAAGTAAAGACTGTGGATCTGAAGGATGTTATGAGTGGGGAGAACGGTGCAGAGCGGGTTAAGAAATACAGCGTACCGATGGCAGAAGGAATGGCATACAATTATGCTGCGAAGAAGGTTGATGATCAGGTACTGGAAGCACTTGCAAAACTTGCAGAAGAAGCACAGCTGGCTGAGAAATTTGAGACTCTTTATAATGGAGCAGTGGTCAATACGGGAGAAAACCGCCTGGTGCTTCATCACCTGACCCGCGGACAGCTGGGAGATACTGTGGAAGCAGATGGTGTGGATAAACGTGCCTTCTACGTGGAGCAGCAGAATAGGATTGCAGAGTTCGCACAGAAAGTACATGCAGGAGAGATTACAAACGCAGCAGGTGAGAAGTTTAACACTGTTGTACAGATCGGTATCGGCGGAAGCGACCTTGGTCCCCGTGCCATGTATCTGGCTCTGGAGAACTGGGCAAAGAAACACAACACATTCAAGATGGAAGCAAAGTTCATCAGCAACGTAGATCCGGATGATGCGGCAGCAGTGCTGAATTCGATTGATGTGGCGCATTCCATTTTTGTACTCGTTTCCAAATCCGGTACCACTCTGGAGACTTTGACGAATGAGTCTTTCGTAAAGGATGCACTGAAGAATGCCGGTCTGGATGCGTCGAAGCATATGATCGCAGTAACCAGTGAGACTTCTCCGCTGGCAAAGAGTGATGATTATCTTGCGGCTTTCTTTATGGATGATTATATCGGAGGACGTTTCTCTTCTACTTCCGCAGTTGGCGGAGCGGTATTGTCTCTGGCATTCGGCCCGGAGGTATTCGCACAGTTTCTGGACGGTGCAGCAGAAGAGGACAAGCTTTCCCTGAATAAAGATCTGCTGAAGAATCCGGAGATGCTGGATGCGCTGATCGGCGTTTATGAGCGTAATGTTCTGGGATATCCGGCGACCGCAGTACTTCCGTATTCTCAGGCACTGAGCCGTTTCCCGGCACATCTCCAACAGCTGGATATGGAGTCCAACGGCAAGTCCGTAAACCGTTTTGGTGATCCGGTCAATTATGCAACCGGTCCGATTATCTTTGGCGAGCCTGGAACCAATGGACAGCATTCCTTCTATCAGCTGCTTCATCAGGGAACCGATATCGTACCGCTTCAGTTCGTTGGCTTCAGAAACAGCCAGATCGGAACCGATGTTGTGATTCAGGACAGCACAAGCCAGCAGAAACTCTGCGCAAATGTAGCGGCACAGATCGTTGCATTCGCATGCGGAAAGGACGATGAGAACCGCAATAAGAACTTCGAGGGAGGTCGTCCGTCCAGCATTATTGTGGGAGATCAGCTGGATCCGAAGTCTCTGGGTGCATTGCTGGCACACTTTGAGAACAAGATCATGTTCCAGGGATTCGTATGGAATGTCAACAGCTTTGACCAGGAAGGCGTTCAGCTCGGAAAAGTTCTGGCAAAACGTGTATTGGCTCATGAGACCGATGGTGCACTGAAAGAGTACAGTGATTTGCTGAATATCTAAAAGAATGTATGGGGCTGCCGTGATTGCGGTGGCCCTTTATATTTCGTCTGCTATACAGGGTGAAAGATAAGGGGGGAAGCAGATGGGGATTTTAAAAGTTAAGATGCTGGGCGGGTTTTCCATGACTTACGGAACGATACCGATCTCGCTGAACAGGACAGGAAGTGCGAAGTCGGTGCGGCTGCTTCAGATGCTTCTTCTGTCCGGGGAAAACGGGATTGCCAAGAATGAGCTGATGGACAGTCTCTATGGGTGGAGCGGAGAGAATGACAGCAGTGACCGCAACCGGAACCTGAACAATCTGATTTACCGATTGAAAAAGCAGCTGGTTGCAGCCGGTATGCCGCAGGATGAGTATGTGGTGATTCGAGATGGCAGGTGTTACTGGTCAAGCCGCCTGGAGCTGGAATTGGACGCGGAACAGTTCTGCAATCGGATCCGGCAGGCACAGCGGGCAGAGGGGGAGGAGCAGATTCGTCTCTATCAACAGGCCAACGGGTGCTATTTCGGTGAACTGCTTCCGGGCAATGCAACGGACATGTGGTTTCATAATCGGAGTGTTTCCTACAAGGAATTGTATCTGGAGAGCATCCGGGTGCTGGAGAAGGAATACCGGAAAAAGAATGATTATAAGGATCGCCTTGCGCTGTACCAGCGGGCAGCGGCGCTCTATCCGTTCGAAAACTGGCAGACGGAGATGATTCAGTGCTATCTGGAGATGTACCGGTATGAGGATGCACTGGAAGTCTACAATGAGACCATGGAATTGTATGCCAGGGAGTTGGGCAGTCCGCCCACAGATGAGATGCAGCGCTGTTTTGAACAGATCGAACTGAAAGACCGGAATCATAACCACAGCATTCGAAGTGCCAAGGAATGGCGGACTGTGGACAAGGTTTTTATGGGGCGGGAGGCAGATATCGCAAAGGCAATCTTCGGACAGGACAGCAGACAGGGTGCGTATTACTGCACCTATCCGGGATTTATTGATTATTGCCGCATGATTGTGCGGAGGACGGAGCGATATGAATTCAAAGCCATCCTGATGTTTCTGACCCTGACCCAATATGAGGGAAAGACTGCTTACGGTGAACATGTGCTTGGTCAGCAGATGGAGATCCTGAAGAGGGCGATCCGTTCTTCTCTGCGAAGCGGTGATGCGTTTACACGTTACGGGAACCGCCACTATATCCTGATGCTGACGCATATCCGGAAAGAAGATTGCAGCGGGGTCTTCAGCCGGATTGAGGCGGCCTTCAATCGGGCACCTGAGAGCCGGGGAGAACTTTGGTATTATGTGTCCATGACGCAGGATCTGGAACAGGGGATTATGGACTAGACGATAACAGAATAAGAAAAAACAAAAAAAAGCATTTGTCAGGAAACTGACAGATGCTTTTTGCATAAATACTACATGAAATGTATCTCACGAGTCAATTTGCAGGACACCCCTTCTGATAGAATAAAAGTAACAAGATCACGATCCACTTTTGTAGGTTGTTTATTATAGAGAATAAGGAAGGAGAGATGGGTATGATGAGAGAGTTACGAAGAAACTACAGACGCGTGATTGCATTTATACTGACTGCGGTCATGACATTCACGAACATTGGGACGAATCTGAATGTGGCGTTTGCGGCAGGCGGAGGGGGGATTCGGGAAGAAAGCTCCCTGTTTATTCTGGATGGCAGCGAGTTGCTGGAAGCGGTTCAGAACGCGGAAGAAAATGAAGAGGTGTTTGATTTTTCTTCTCTGAATCTGAAAACGGATTCCAAAAAGACCCTGAATGCTTACAGGGAATTGCTGAAAGGAACGAAAAGCGCTCCTGTTTATGAATTGGATGTAGAAGCAGACAGCGATTATGCTACACCTGATACGGATCTGAAGGTGTTCTATCACAGCGGAGAAAAGAAGGTTGTATTTCTTTTTATAAATGAAAGTGATGCAATTGTGAATTTCTGTGTGGATGTGGACAGTTACAGAACACCGGAAATTGAGGTAAAGCCGAATACGGCCAATGTGGAGCTTGAAGGTGTGGATGCCGGTGATACAAAGGATTTCAGCGATGCTGCTCTGCGTGATGATGTGAAAGAGACGCTGGGCGCGGTTGTTCTGAATCCGACCGCAGAAGAAAGCGGTGAAGCGCAAGAAGAGAGCTCGTTGGAGGAGACATCCGAGATGGAGGAGACTTCCGAAGAGCAGGAGACCGGTGAGGCTGAAGAAACGCTGGAGAGTGAAGAAGAATCCGCGGAAGAATCTGCAGAAGAAGCAGAAACTCCGGCAGAAGAAACTGTGAAAGAGAGCGAACAGGAATCAGAAGATACTGAGGAAACTGATGCGGTATTGGAATCAGAGCGTGAAACTGAGACCGAGACCGAGGCAGAGCGTGAAGCTGAACAGGAAGAAATACCGGAAGAAGAGCCGGCGGCTGATGGAGAACTGCTGGGCATGTCTCTGCATCAGGTATCCAGAGTAGGAACTTCGGATATCATTCCAGAAGAAGAAGCGACGAAGGAAGAAGCGATTGTTTCTGAAGAAGAGACCGGAGAGAGTGAAGAAGCCGAGGGAGAGACAGAAGAGAGCGAAGAGTCTGAGGAGGAAACGCCGGCAGCTGAGGAAGAGAGCAAAAAATCCGAGGAAGAGATTCCGGTTTCTGAGGAGGAGACAGGGTTTGAGGAAAAGAAGGCAGGAGAAAGCGAAGAGCAGGTCCTGGTGGATGAAGAACTGGAAGCCTGTAGCGGAGAACTGGAAGGCCAAGAGTATGAAACCGTAACCATATGGGATTCTGTAAATGCAGCAGCTTATGCTGTGAAGGCAGAGGCGTTTGGACAGTTTGCGAAAGAATATGAGACACAGTCGGTTGAGAAAAACGGTGTGATTATCGAAGTAACCTGGGATACCTCACAGATTCCGACATCTGCTCAGCTGCTGGTGGAAGAGGTAACTTCTGAAGCAATGACTCAAGCGGTGGAAGCAGGCATCAGCGCCGGTCAGGTGGATGGAGTGGATCTGAATCAGGTTGAGGTAAAGGATGTCATTGCCTATGACATTACCCTGATGGACGGCGATCAGATCTACAGTACCTGGGAGAAGGGAACTGTGACGGTCAGATTATATGGCGCACCGATTGAAGAGAAAAGTGCGGAGGCAGACAGAATATCGGTTCTGCATCTGGATGAGGATACCGAGGAGGTGACGGAAGTTGTAGCAGAAGAACTTCCGGAAGAAGAGACAGCCAGCGAGATCACGTTTGAGCCGGAACATTTCTCCGTTTATGCTCTGGCAATGCTGAAAAGAAAAAGCGGGGGCGATGCTGTGGCAATGATTGGAAGTCAGCCTTATGCTACTTTGCAGGATGCTCTGACAGCGGCAGCAGGGGCAGAAGAGCCGGTGACAATTACTCTGGTGAAGGATGTTACGGAATCGGTGACATCTGGGGGCGCTTCTTTTATCCTGGATCTGGATGATCATGTGATCAACGGTGATGGGGGCAGCGTTTTTAACATCGAAGGTGGAACGGTTACCCTGAAGAACGGTACGATTACCGGGGGAAGCGGAACGATTACCGGGGGAAGCGGAACGAAGTACGGAGGTGGAATTTATGCGGAAAATGCCGTTGTTACCATCGATAATGTATTAATTACAAAAAATATCCTGACCAGTGGATATGGCGGCGGCATCTATGTGACGAGTACGGAGCTGACAATTGTTGATTCTAAGATTCGTGAAAATGCCAGCACAGGCGGAGGTGCCGGTGCTATACGTGCACAGAGCAGTTCAAAAGTAACCATTGAGAATTCCGATATATCGGAGAATACAGCCCTGTCGATGACAGGCGGTATTGTGGCAGCAATGGACACCACTTTGTCATTAAAAAATGTTACTATGCGGAACAATACGGTTAAGAAGTCTGGTAATACCGCTTCAGCCATTTTTGTGACATTGTCCAGTTCTGTGCAAGCAGAACAGTGCACTATTGAAGAGAATGGTCTGACCGGAACGCCCGCAGCAGCAGTGAAGCTTGGGCAGCAGTGGGGTGCGGTAAAAGCCACATTTACGGAATGTAAAATCAGCAGCAACAACAGTGAGCAGGGGGCGGTGCTGGTTGACGGCGGCAGCGATCTGAAACTGGAAAACTGTGTTGTATCCGGCAATCACGCATCCGCAACGGATAAGGCAGCCGGCGGTATCTGCGTGTTAGCAGGATCTCTTCATATGGTAGGCGGTGCGGTTTATCAGAATACCTGCAGCGGCGAAAAAGGAAATGATCTGTACATTGCGGCAAATAAAGTGATTACCATACCGGCAGCAGCAGATATGACGGATTCGGAAGCAGGGATGAGCTTTGAAGGATATGTGTGGTACGACGATGCTTCTGATGCCGTTGTTGATGAAGCACTGGAAAATAATACCGTGGATGCGGTACGCCGCTTCAGCGTAAAGGAAGCTCCGATCACGGGTGCGGTTGCGGTAATCAACGGAGTTGAAGTGGACCATGCAGCATGGAAGAACGCAGTGGAAACAGCAGCGGATGGAAGTGAAATTAAGATTCTTCAGAATTTCCCGATGGGGGATATTACTCTGAGCGGAAATGTGACGATGAATCTGAACGGAAAGTCTCTGAAACGGGGCAGCATCCGGATCGCAGAGGGCGGTCATGTAGTATTTAGCGGCAGCGGAGCAGTCAAAGGTCCGGTGACAAACGAAGGTACTCTTGAACTGAGAGATCCGGTTGCAATTGACACGATCGAACACAGAGGTACTTCTTTCACGGTGGCAGGTGATTATGAAACAGCCGGGATCAGTCTGAATACCGTGCTGGATGCCGGAAAAGTCATTCATGTTGCGGATGGATCTGAGTTCCGGATTGCGTCCCTTCGCGTGGCACTTACGGAAGCGGCGCAGAAGCAGCTGGAGCAGGGCGCTTCTGTGGTCGTTGTGGAAGGCGGATGCAAACGGTTATTCAAGAATATCGCTGTGACAGGGTCAAACTATAACCTGATTGCCGTTCCGGAAGATCAGAACAGTACAGATGATCAGGTGACAAATATTCTGGTGAAACCAAGAAACGTAGCAAAAAACCGGAACACGAATGTGTGGTATGATAAACTGGAAGACGCAATTGCAGAAGCAAACCCGGGGGACAGCATTGTGCTGGATCCGGAATCGAATCCTTCGGCAGGAACGGAAGCACTTCGCTACAACTGTAGTCCGGTTGTCATTGATAAGGATCTTGAACTCGAAGTTGCAGCATCAAAAGCCATTACAGCTGCTGATACCGAGACCCCTTTGTTTACCGTAAAGCCAGGTGCCAGACTGACTCTGAAGGGCAATGGAGCTGTTTATGGCAGAGTGAGAAATGAAGGCTCTCTGGAAATCACAGGGAATGTCGGATTTGACCGCCTGGATGCGAGAACGGGGATTGAGCATGCAGGTGAGCAGTTCCTGATCACGAAAACGGGCAGTTTTACAGCGAAGATTACATTGGAAACGGGCAGATTTATCGATCTGCAGAACAGTGAGGCAGGTCTGCAGGGTTCGGTTATTACAATCAGCGATGAAGCGGCAAGTCAGGTGAAAGACCAGAATCAGGAGGTACTGATTGTTGCAAACTGCACGGAGCAGAAAGCCAGACTTTTCATGGGTTCGATGACCTTATGGCCCAATATGATAAATACAGGACTGGCTGCCCGGAACCAGGGAATTTATGTTTCGAAGCTTTATCAGGCGAGTATCGGGGAACAGAAGTATCTGACATTAGCGGATGCATTGGAAACAGCAAAGGACGGCGATGTGATCACCCTGATTGCCGGTGAGGATGGAGCTGCAAAGAATGAGATTACCTGCAAAACGATGGAAATAAGTAAGAAGCTTGTGATTGACTTAAACGGAAAAGGAATTGTGACGGAAAGCGGACCGCATTTCCGCATCACAAAGGGTGGAGAACTTACCTTGCAGGGCACCGGAACGCTTACCTTGAAAAACGGGTCTGCAGTCGAAAATGAAGGAACCTTTGCTTTACACGGCGCAGTTACGATGGGGGCGGTTGACCACAGAGGAAGCGCGTTTAAGGCAGGCGCGCAAGTCAAAGACCTGAACGTCAGATTGGGAAAAGGAGCGATCATTACAGCAGAAGAGGGATTCTCACCGGATAATCTTACGGTGGAACTGGATAAAGAGGTGCTGGATGAGCTGAACCAGGATCTGTCTGAGAAGCCAGAGTCGGTCGCAATCATGGATGGAAGTGTCGATCAGGCACTTGCAGATAAGATAAGATTCAACCCGGTGATTGGGAATATTCAGGTTGTAAGAACCGTTCAGGAGAACCAGATCATTCTGAAAAAAGAGAAGGCTGAAGGCGTTTATCTGGATGGTGCGCATGGATCGGATGAAGTCGATGGACTGAGCCTTGGTACGGCTGTGAAGACCTTTGCAAAGGCAGTGGAGATTGCAAAGGGAAAGAATTACGATCGGATTTATGTGCTCGGTACGGTGACGGTAGATGTGGACAGTACGTTTGAGTCTCCGGAAGGCAGTAAACTTACGTTGTATCGTTATCCATCCTTTACGGGAACGATGGTATCGGTATCGAAGGGAGTACTCAGTTTAGAGAATATTGTGCTTGACGGTGCGCGGGAACGCGGAATCACCAATGCAGATTCTTTGATTAAAGTTCAGTCTGACGCAAAACTTATGATTGAATCCGGTGCTGTTTTACAGAACAACTCCATCAAAGACCACACAGGCGGAATTCCTCTGGGCGGAGCGATTGATGTGAGAGGCAATGCGGTGATGAACGGCGGTGTGATTCAGAACTGTGAAAGCGTACTGGGAGGTGCTGTGTACTGCGGCGAGCAGAATGCGGAAAGTACCTTTACGATGAATGGCGGAGTGATCAGAAACAACGCGGCGGCAGACGGCAAGGGGGAAAGTGCCGCAGGCGGAGCTGTCATGATCGGATACAAGGGAAGCATGTACATGAATGGCGGTACTGTTTCCGGAAACAGCAGTGAATGCTGGGGCGGCGGCATTGCTGTTGGATGTAAGAACGGGGCGTTTGTGAAAGATAATCATCCGCGGTTTGAGATGTCCGGCGGAAGTGTGACAGAGAACGTGTCAGCTGACGAGGGCGGTGGTATTTTCATCCAGTGCAACGGAGAAGCGGAGATTACAGGCGGTTCCATTACGAATAATGAAACAAAATGTCTGCATGCGGCGAAGGAACACAATTTCGGCGGCGGC
>JALFHZ010000169.1 GCA_022776445.1 Lachnospiraceae bacterium | reverse complement strand
CCTTGCCGCCGCATTTGACCGGGCTTTCTCCGATTTTTGATTTGACCGGCACATGACCGTTGATGATATGGCCGGATTCCGGGGAGATTCCGAATTCTTCCATGATCCGGTCGATGATGCTTTCGTTTTCCAGAGAAACATAATACGGATTTTTCTTTTCTTTGTGTGTCTCCTTCTCCGCAAGGAAATAGCGTTCAAACGTAGCCATTTTGTCTTTTCCGAAAAGAGGAGAATCCGGGTGCAGCCAGATATACCACATCATGTCGCGGCCCAGTTTCTTTTCCTCCTCGCTCACGGCCATAAATCCTTTGCGCACGTAGCTTTCCAGCATATCGTACAGTTTTCTGCCGTGGCAGACAGTACCCTGTATATCAATGTCCCGGAAGCTTCCGTCCTCGTTCAGCGGAATGCAGCCGTGATACAGCAGGTTTCCGTTGTAGATTTTATAAAGACTTCCTTTGGCCAGAAGAAAACGGACATGCTGCTGCAGTTTTTCGCAGTTTTGGAAGGCATGAACCAGACGCCGCATGATATCGGCTTCTTGTTCGGTGTAGGCATAGGGATCCTTCGGATCCACAGTCGGAAAATGTGTGTCCAGAAGCGGATATGTGGTGCCGTCCAGGGTGATAGTGCCGTTTTCAAAATCAATCCGGTGCAGCAGGTTGCGGTGTTCCAGATGAAATTCCGGATGCTCCCGGATGATCTGCCCTTCAGCCTTGAACTGAATCATGGAGATAGCCTTGTGCATACGCAGATTGACTTCTGTCTCATACTGATTCAGTTCACTTTCCCCTTTCAGTTTAAAACAGCTGCAGGGATCCTTCTGATAGACATTCAGAGCAAAGGTGGCAAGCGGAAGCAGATTTATGCCATATCCATCCTCCAGAATATCCAGGTTGCCGTAGCGGGCACAGATGCGGATCACATTGGCAATGCAGCCCGGCTGTCCGGCGGCTGCTCCCATCCAGAGTACATCGTGGTTGCCCCACTGGATATCCACAGAATGATAGTCCATAAGCTTGTCCATGATCCGGTGCGGACCGGGACCTCGGTCATAGATATCGCCCACAATATGCAGGTGATCGATAACCAGGCGCTGGATCAGCCGGCACATGGCGATAATGCATTCTTTCCCCCGTCCGACCCGGACAATGGTGTTGACGATGGAGTTGTAATAGGAAGACTTGTCCACCGAATTGTCTTTTTCGGTAATCAGTTCCTCCAGAACATAGGCAAATTCCGGCGGCATGGCCTTGCGCACCTTGGAACGGGTATATTTGCTGGCGGCGCGTTTGCAGATCTCAATCAGACGGTACATGGTGATCCGGCACCATTCCTCTTTGTCTTTGGTGTGATTCAGAATTTGTTCCATTTTCTCCGCCGGATAGTAAATCAGTGTGGCCAGTGTCTGTTTATCCTGCTCCGGCAGGGTATTACCGAAAACATCGTTGACCTTGCGCCGGACAGAACCGGATCCGTTTTTCAGTACATGGGCAAATGCCTCATATTCTCCGTGAATGTCAGTAAGAAAATGTTCCGTTCCCTTGGGAAGATTCAGGATGGCTTCCAGATTGATGACTTCTGTCGAAGCGGCGGCAATGGTTGGATAAAGCTCTGCGAGCCGTTCCAGATAACGGATTTCCTGGGAATTCATAGCGTCTCCTCCTTCTCGGTTGTGTTTTCAGTATATCATAAATTTTTCTGAACAGGAAGAAAGGGTTCTTTATACTTCCTTAATTGTTTATAAAAAATGTTCGAGATATGATAAATGCATCAAAGACAAAGGGGGAAAGAGATATATGTCTGAACTTTTTCAATCCATTGATAAATTGAAACCGCTTTACGATAAGGCGTATCAGTTTGTCATGTTTCTGTGCAAGGTGCTGCTGGTTGTGGATATCGGCATCACCTGTATGTCTGTAGCCGGGCGTTATGTCCCGTTCATTCCGGATCCGGCCTGGTCCGAGGAAGTAGTTCTGACCTGTATGTCCTACATGGCTGTATTGTCAGCAGCGCTTGCGATCCGAAGAAACGCTCACATCCGCATGACGGCACTGGACAGTTATCTGCCGAAAGCGATGGTCAAGGGGCTGGACATTCTGGCCGATCTGGCGGTATTGGTTCTGGCTTTGATCATGATCGTGATCGGCTGGCAGTACGCATCCGGAATCGGAGCCAAAGGTTCCTACGTCAGCATGCCGTGGCTGTCTCGTTTCTGGATGTACTTTCCGGTTCCGCTTGCCGGTATTGCCATGCTGATTTTTGAACTGGAAGCATTGTACAACCATGTAAAAGATGTGGTTCTGGGAGAGGAGGCTAAGGTATGACGGGAGAGAGTCTGGCAATTCTGATTTTGCTTGGCAGTTTTTTTGCCATGATTTTTCTGCGGTTTCCGATCGCATATGCGGTAGCACTTTCATCGGTGTTCTGTCTTCTGAGTCAGGGACTTCCCCTTACAACGATCTGCCAGCAGATGGTAAAAGGAATCAGTTCCTTCAGTCTGATGGCGGTTCCGTTCTTTATCGTGATGGGCTGTCTGATGGGTACGGGAGGGATTTCCGAAAAGCTGATTGCGCTTGCCAATGCCTGTGTAGGCTGGATGCGCGGCGGCATGGCCATGGTAAATATTGTGGCATCCTATTTCTTCGGGGGTATTTCCGGATCGGCAGCGGCAGATACGGCATCGCTCGGATCCCTGCTGATTCCGATGATGGTGGATCAGGGATATGACGGGGATTTTTCGACGGCAGTCACCATTACCTCTTCCTGTGAAGGACTTCTGGTGCCGCCAAGTCACAACATGGTAATCTATGCGACAACGGCAGGCGGTATCTCAGTCGGAAGCCTGTTCCTTGCCGGCTACATACCGGGCGCGCTGCTGGCTGTCTCGCTGATGGTTGGCTCTTACATCATTTCTGTCAAACGGAATTATCCGAAGGGCGAACCATTTAGTATGAAAAATCTGATCAAACAGCTGAGTGTTTCTTTCTGGGCGCTGGCAGCGGTTCTGATCGTAGTGGTCGGCGTGGTAGGAGGTCTGTTTACTGCAACCGAGTCCGCTGCAATTGCCGTGATCTACAGTCTGATTGTCAGTGTCTATATTTACAAAGGCCTGGATTGGAAAGGCGTATGGCGCGTGCTGGGAGATTGTGTGGATACCCTTTCGATTGTACTGATTCTGATTGCGACTTCCAGTATTTTCGGATACTGCCTGACCCGCCTTCATGTGCCGGATCTGGCTGCCAATGCGATCACCGGTCTGACGACCAATCCGATCCTCCTGGCGCTGCTTCTGAACCTGATTCTGCTGGTCCTGGGATGTATTATGGATATGGCTCCGATTATCCTGATTGCGACGCCGATTCTGCTTCCGATTGCAGCTTCGATCGGAATTGATCCCATTCAGTTCGGCATCATGGTGGTTTTAAACTGCGGCATTGGGCTTCTGACCCCGCCGGTAGGTGCCGTGCTGTTTATCGGCTCCGCTGTTGCTAAGCTACCGATGGAAAAGGTAGTGAAGGCGACTCTGCCGTTTTACCTGTGCATGATCGTTACACTGCTTCTGATTACGTTCATCCCGGCGATCAGTCTGTGGCTGCCGACTGTTCTGTCCTGATAAAAATCGGTAAAAGGAATTAAGATCTCAATCTCCAGAAAGGTGGATTGAAGTACGTAAGGAAAATTATTAATTTATGGTAAGAGGCTGTCGGAAACGAACAGCCCCTTATTTCAAAGCATTCCTGTCTGCCGGAGCCGTACCGCATGGTGAGACTTCCTTTACAATAGTATATGCGTTTGAAGGGGCTGTTCTTGATGCAAATTAGCTAAAATGCTGATTGGGCTTATTATGCTTTATTTTTTGTATCCGCACTTCGGACAAACACCGTTCTCATTCAATGCAATGCCGCAAAGCGGGCAGCGGTCAATTGTCTTGTTCGGTGTGTATTCCTGAGATGCAGCATTGACACCGCTGGTAAATGTGAGTTTCGCAATGTTAAGCTTGTCTTTCAGAAGATCATATACGATTTTAATCATGCCTTCTACGGTCATGGTCTCTTTGGTAACAACCAGACGACATTCCGGATAAGCAGTAGCCAGTTCTGTCTGGAATGCCGGGCCTTTCATCTTATTGGTCGGTGCTCCGTTACGGATGCCCTGATCCTCATAAACCTTAAGGATTGCAGGAAGCAGCGGATCATCCTCTCTCAGAATGAGTGCATGGTCAAAATTCTTCAGAACTTCCCATGCTGTTTTCTGGATTTCGTTGCAAGGGAATACCATGTTAACTCCGGGTTCCACAGAATCTTCAACTTCGATAGTCAGAACTCCGGTATGACCGTGCAGGTACTGTGCTTCTCCTTTGAATCCATAGAATCTGTGAGCATACTGCAGATCTAAAGTAGTAATACTTCTCATAACCCCTTCTCCTTTACATTATATATATTCACGGGTATCATGCGCCCGCGTACGCACAAGGTTCAGCGATCAGGACAGAGAGAATGTGGAAAAAGATCATTTCCGGCACTGCGGACAGATACCTGTGAAAAGGATGTCATGACCGGTAAATTCAAAACCGTGAGAATCCCGGATTTTCTGTTCCAAATCCTGAATATATTCCATGTCCACATCAAAAAGTTGGTTGCATCGTTCGCATCTCACGTGGTAGTGTCTCTGGCATACATGCTCAAAGCGATCTGCTCCACCCGGTATTTCGATTTTGAGAATCTGACCGGTATTCGCCAGACGGTTCAGATTCCGGTATACGGTTGCTCTGCTTATATTCGGATGATCTTTGACAATTGCATCGTAGATTTCATCAGCGGTAGCATGGCATTGTAAACGATTGACAGCATCTAAAACCAAAGAACATTGAATTGTGTTTCTCTTAATCATCATATGGACACCACCAATATCTCGTCTTTATTGATATTATATATCAATAAAAATAAAATGTCAATAATATCACGCCAAAAGTTTATGTATAAAAGAAAAGTTCCGGTGCATCGAAAAGAGTTGCACAGGTGCAGTCTTTTCGCATATAATGAAACGGAAATGATCCATTGAAAAAATATTTAATTCCTATTGAAATACTATGAATTAAATAGTATAATAAGGCTCGTAAGATTACAATCTCCAGAAAGGTGGATTATTATAAATGAAAAAGACAATTTATTTGGATAATGCGGCGACAACCAAAACCAGACCGGAGGTAGTGGAAGCGATGCTTCCGTATTTTACCGAGATTTACGGCAATCCGTCTTCGGTTTATGATTTCTCAGCTCCGGCGAAGGAAGCGGTTGCGAAAGCGCGGGAGACGATTGCTGCTACGATTGGTGCCCCGGCGAAGGACATTTATTTCACCGCAGGCGGTTCTGAATCGGATAACTGGGCGCTGAAGGCGACGGCGGAGGCTTATCGCTCCAAGGGAAATCATATCATTACCAGCAAGATCGAGCATCATGCAATTCTTCATACCTGTGAGTATCTGGAAAAACAGGGATTTGAAGTAACCTATCTGGATGTGGATGAGTTCGGCACCGTGAAACTGGATGAATTGAAGAAAGCGATCCGGCCGACCACGATTCTGATCTCCATCATGTTTGCAAATAATGAAATCGGTACGATTCAGCCGATTAAAGAGATTGGTGCGATTGCGAAGGAACATGGCATCCTGTTCCATACAGATGCTGTGCAGGCATACGGTCATGTGCCGATCAATGTAAATGAACTGAATATCGATATGATGAGTGCAAGCGGTCACAAGATCAACGGACCGAAGGGCATTGGATTCCTGTACATCCGTACCGGTGTGAAGATCCGTTCCTTCGTGCATGGAGGTGCGCAGGAGCGCAAACGCCGTGCCGGTACAGAGAATGTTCCCGGTATTGTCGGATTTGGAAAGGCAGCAGAGATTGCGGCAGCGACCATGGATCAGCGTGCTGCATACGAGAGTGAATTGAGAGATTATCTGATTGATCGTGTCATGAATGAGATCCCTTATACCCGCGTCAACGGACACAGAACCAATCGTCTGCCGAATAATGTCAACTTTGCATTCCAGTTCGTCGAGGGTGAGTCCCTGCTGATTATGCTGGACGGTAAGGGAATCTGCGGTTCCAGCGGTTCAGCATGTACATCCGGCTCGCTGGATCCGTCTCATGTACTGCTGGCGATCGGTTTGCCGCATGAGATTGCGCATGGATCCCTTCGTCTGACTCTGAGTGAAGAGACGACAAGAGAAGATATCGATTTTGTTGTGGAGAGCCTGAAGGAGATTGTAGGTCGACTGCGCAGTATGACTCCGTTGTACGAAGATTTTATGAAGAAACAGGCAAAGTAAAAGACAAAATAAAGACAGAGAACAGGAGAAAAACGATATGTATTCTGATAAAGTAATGGATCATTTTCAGCATCCGAGAAACGTAGGAGAGATTGAAGGTGCCAGCGGCGTTGGCACTGTAGGCAATGCCAAATGCGGCGATATCATGAGAATTTACCTGGACATTGATGAAAACCAGATCATCCGGGACTGTAAGTTCAAGACCTTTGGCTGCGGTGCAGCAGTGGCAACCAGCAGTATGGCGACGGAGATGGTGAAGGGCAAGAGCATTCAGGAGGCAATGCAGATTACGAATAAAGCGGTAATGGAAGCACTTGACGGATTGCCGCCGGTTAAGGTACACTGTTCCTTGTTGGCAGAAGAGGCAATTCATGCGGCTCTGTGGGATTACGCACAGAAGAACGGTATTAAGATTGAAGGCCTCGAACAGCCCAAGAGCGATATCAGTGAGCACGAAGAGGACGAAGAATATTAATGAAAAAAGTAGTGATTGGTATGTCAGGCGGCGTCGATTCATCGGTGGCCGCCTGGCTTTTAAAAGAACAGGGATATGAGGTAGTCGGCGTTACCATGCAGATCTGGCAGGAAGAGGAAGAAACCGTACAGGAAGAAAACGGAGGCTGCTGCGGGCTGAGTGCGGTGGAGGATGCCAGACGAGTGGCGTGGCAGCTGGGAATCCCGTATTATGTGATGAATTTCCGAAAGGAGTTCAAGGCGAACGTCATGGATTATTTTGTGGAGGAATATCTGCACGGACGGACTCCGAATCCATGCATTGCCTGCAACCGTTATGTCAAGTGGGAGTCTCTGCTGAAGCGGAGTCTGGAGATCGGAGCGGATTATATCGCGACGGGGCATTATGCGAGGATTGAACAGCTGCCGAATGGCCGTTATGCGATCAGAAAGTCCGCGACGGATACGAAGGATCAGACCTATGCGCTTTACAATCTGACTCAGGAGCAGCTCTCTCATACGCTGATGCCGGTCGGAGCCTACACGAAGGATCAGATCCGTGAATTTGCGCAGAAGCTGGATCTGCAGGTGGCGCATAAGGCAGACAGCCAGGAGATCTGTTTCATACCGGATCACGATTATGCGAAGTTTATTGAAGAAAATACGGATGCGAAGCTGGAAAAGGGCAATTTCGTGGATGTACACGGTAATGTTCTGGGCAGACACGAGGGGATTACCCATTATACGGTCGGTCAGCGTAAGGGACTGAACCTTGCCATGGGGCATCCGGTGTTTGTGACGGAGATCCGTCCCGAAACCAATGAGGTCGTGATTGGAGAAGCGGAGGATGTTTTCTCGGATTATCTGGTATGCGACCGTGTGAACTGGATGGCCGTGGATGGACTGCATGGAGAAGAGATGCTGGTGACAGCCAAGATTCGCTACAGCCATAAGGGGGCACCATGCCGGATTCGGGAGCTGGAAGACGGCAGAGTGGAGTGCCGGTTCCTGGAAAAGGTGCGTGCGATAACACCGGGACAGGCCGTGGTCTTCTACGATGGTGATTATGTGGTGGGAGGCGGTACGATTTTATGAAGAAGCATGAGAATAAGCTGCGCCGTCTGATGTGGACATCGGCATTCGCACTGGCACTGCCCGTGCTGGCTCTGACAGGCTGCGGGGGCGGAAAATATGAAAAAATCGGCGTATCTGCACAGGAAAGTGCTGAGACATCAGAGAACGGGGCAGAAAATCGCGATTCGAATGTGGAGATAAGCAGCCTTGCAGCGGAACGAACCACGCAGACGGCTCCCGCGATGGAAGAGCGGAATGAGACCGTATATGTGGTTGCGATAGATCTGAATGTGCGCAGACAGCCATCGATGGATTCTGAAGTTGTGACGGTTCTGCAGATGGGAGATTCCCTGCTGCGCGTCGGTTATGCAGAGAGCTGGAGCCGGGTACTGTATCAGAATCAGGAATGTTATGTGGCATCCAGATATCTTTCTTTCGATCCGCCCGTGATTCCAGAGACGGTCCGCGCGGAGGAGACAGCAGCAGCCGTTTTGGCGGACCGGACGGAGATTGGGCTCAATCCGGAATGGAAATATGCCGGTTTTGCAAAGATTACGTCCGGAAAGGCATTGCTGTACCGTTCACAGGTATCTGATCGAAAGAATCTTACAGTCTGTGTGAATGCCGGTCATGGCACCAAAGGCGGCTCCGGCGTGAAGACGCAGTGTCATCCTGATAGAACGCCGAAGGTCACCGGCGGCACGACAGGAGCCGGGGCTACTTCCGCTGTGGCGGTATCCGGCGGAATGCAGTTCGCCGACGGCACGGCCGAAGCAAAGGTGACACTTGCAATGGCGAAAATTTTGAAGGATAAGCTTCTGGCACGTGGTTATGATGTGCTGATGATTCGGGAAAGCGATGATATACAGCTGGACAATATTGCCCGCACGGTGATTGCCAATCAGAATGCGGACTGCCATATTGCTTTGCACTGGGATTCCACATCCAAAGATAAGGGCGCGTTTTATATGAGTGTTCCGGATGTGGCCTCGTATCGCGGCATGGAGCCGGTGGCATCCAACTGGAAGAAGCATCATGCATTGGGCGACAGCCTGATTGCCGGACTGAAAGGCGCCGGCGTGAAGATTTTCTCGGGCGGAACCATGGCAATGGATCTGACTCAGACTTCTTATTCCACGGTTCCGTCGGTGGATATTGAGCTGGGCGATAAAACATCCGATCATTCCCAGGCGGCGCTGGAAAAGCTGGGGACAGGGCTGGCAGATGGCGTGGACCGCTTTTTTGAAAATCATTGAATTTGTGGATCTGGGGCTGTCTGTCAGTCTGAGGAGGTTGTCATATATGGCAGCCTCTTTTTTAGTGCTTATTTTGAGGGAGTTCGTCCGGTCCGTAAGGGGAATGGATCGCCAGTGCATTCTGCTGGAACTGCCGCGGGGACATGCCTGTGATGCGTTTGAATACCCGGCTGAAATAGAAAGGATCTTCAAAGCCTACCAGAGGTGCGATCTCGGCGATAGAGATGTTCTGTGTAAACAGAAGTTCTTTTGCTTTTTCAACGCGAAGTGTATTCAGAAAGACATTGGGAGAAGTCCCCATCTGCCGTTTGAACGAGACGGAAAAATAAGAAGAGCTCAGTCCACAGAATTCTGCCATAGCAGGAATATCCCACGGCTTCTGGTAGTCGTGATGAAGCCGGGTGACCAGGCGGTCGATCGATATCTGGTTGATCTGCGGTTGGAAGCGAAGCCGGCAGGTGCGGTTCATCAGGGCAAGAAGTTTGTAAAAATCATGGTTGATAATATCCTGGAACAAAGGCTTTTTCAGCTGCAGTTCCAGAATAATTTCCTGAAACAGAGGCTGAAATGCCTGACTGTCTCCGATATAGCAGTTTTTAATATCATACATTTTCAGTAATGCTTCACATTCCGTACCGGTAAAGTGAATCCAGAAAATTTCCGGGTGTTCTGCAGCGTAATACGCATAGACCTGCGGTTCTCCCGGGCGAAACAAAACAATATGGCCGGCAGTCAGAGTCTGCCATTCTCCCTGAATGAAATAATGGCCGGCTCCCTTAAAGATATAGATAATCTGATAATCGATCCTTCCGATCGTGCGTGCCTGTGCGTAATCCCGGGTAAGAAACTTCTGACTGCCGCAGCAGTTGATCACCAATGGCAGCTCGGTCTCCTGAAAGCCGATGGCTTTTCTTGTATCTCTTAAATGACCGGAAACATCTATCATATGATATCTTCCTTTCTGTTCTGAAAAAGTAGAAATGTCCATGTAAACAATATGATGTGATATGGATATCACAGATCAATTTATTATAATAATAACATAAAAACACAATTTAACAAGAGAATATTCCAATAAGCTTATGGAAATATAAAAAAACAAAAATGAATATTTGGAGGTGTTATGAAAAAACAGGTTCTGTTAATCATGACAGATACTACGAGAAAAGATATGCTCGGCTGTTATGGAAATCAAAATATGAAAACCCCCAATCTGGACAGACTGGCTCAGGAAGGCATCCGTTATGAGCGTGCATACACCTGTCAGCCGGTTTGCGGTCCTGCAAGAAGCGCAATCTTTACAGGAACTTTTCCGCATACCAACGGAATGGTAACCAACAGTGTTGCTTTGCGTGCAGATGTGAAGACCATTGGTCAGCAGCTCTGTGCCGGTCATATTCCCTGTGGTTATATTGGGAAATGGCATCTGGATGGCTGGGATTATTTTGGCAAAGGAGAATGTCCGGATGGTTGGGATCCTGAATACTGGTATGATATGAAATGCTATCTGGAAGAACTGGATGAATCCCAGCGGGTGAAGTCCAGAAATCCCCAGACATCTTATGAACCGGATATGGAAGAAGGGTTTACGTATGCGCATCGCTGTTCCGATCGGGCCATTCGATTTTTGGAACAGCACAGGAATCAGGATTTTTTCCTGACCGTATCCTATGACGAGCCACACGGTCCGTCTCTTTGTCCGGCTCCATTCTGCACGATGTATGATGGATTTTGCTTTCCGGATTATCCGGAGTTTGCGGATGGTTTAAGTGAGAAACCCATGATGCAGAGGCTGTGGGCCGGCAAAAATCTGTATGCGCCGGCAGAGGAAATCAACCGGCCTTCCAAAGCGTTGTCCTTGTTTCTCGGCTGCAATTCGTTTGTGGATTATGAGATCGGAAGAGTATTGGATAAATTGAAAGAAGCGGCTCCGGATGCCATGGTGATTTATACCTCCGATCACGGCGATATGCTGGGAGCACACCGACTGTTTTCCAAGAATGCAACTGCGTATAAGGAAGTAGCTAATATCCCTCTGATCATCAAGGGTGGAGAAAGAGGAAAAGTAGTAACCGAACCGGCTTCCCATATCGATCTGGCTCCGACGATCCTGGACTATTTCGGTCTGTCGATTCCGAATTATATGGAAGGAGTCAGTATGCTGCCGCAGATCTATGATGTTTCCAGAAAGATTCACGATATGGTGTTTACTGAATTTACTCGGTACGAAGTGGACCATGACGGATTTGGCGGTCTGCAGCTCATGCGGGCAGTGATCACCGATCGATATAAGCTGGTGATCCATTTGCTGGATACAGATGAATTTTACGATTTGGAGGAGGATCCTTATGAAATACATAACCGGATTGAAGAGGATTCCTGCCGAGACATCCGGGATCAGCTTCACGATCGGCTTCTGGAACATATGAACGAGACCAGGGATTTGTACCGGGGGTATCAGTGGGCTGCAAGGAGCTGGCGCAGTGATCGAATTCCGGACTGGGAGAATGAGGGGTGTACCAGACAGCGCAGAGAAGAGAGCGGGGAGCCGAGGCAGCTGGATTATGATACCGGTCTTCCGATGGTATCGGAAATCCGGAAAAAACGATTGTAAAACAGAGAAAGGGGTAGGTTTCAATGAGTAGAAAACGAAAGGAAAAACTGATTATGAATGCATGGTGCTGGCTGTTTATGTCGGCGGCAGTGATATTTTATATTCTGTTTCAGGGATATCCCATTCTCTGCAGCATTCAGTATTCATTTCTGGATTGGTCGGGCCTGACCAGTCATGCCAAATGGGTAGGTTTTCAGAATTATGTGGAACTGCTGCATGACGAACTGTTCTGGAATGCCTTTGTCAACAGCTTTCAATATACAGCACTGATTGTGCCGTTAGAACTGGCAGTGTCCCTGTTTCTGGCATATATGCTGAATGATGAAAAGATGAAAGGCAGATCATTATTCCGTACCATGTATTTTGTTCCGGTGGTGACCACAGCATCCGTTGTTGGTATTATTATGATTTTCATCCTTGGGGTTCAGGGACCGGTCAATCACCTGCTTTTGTCTCTGCATCTGATTCGGCAGCCGATCAATTTTCTTGGCGATGCAAAGTATGCGATGCCGTCCCTGGTGCTGATTTCTTTGTGGAAAGATTGTGGTACCTACATGATTTACTGGCTTGCAGGTCTTCAGGGAGTGTCGAAAGACGTCTATGAGGCGGCAACGGTAGACGGGGCGAACCGGAGACAGACCTTCTTTCATATCGTGTTGCCGTTGATTGCACCCATTGGGGGAATTATCGCGATTCTCTGTATCATCAACTCGTTGAAAGTGTTTGATATTGTAAAAACCATGACGGAAGGCGGACCGTTCTATGCAACCGATGTGATTGCTACTTATGTATATCGTTCGGCATTTTCGAGTGAGATCGGAATGCCGAGACTGGGATACGCAAGTGCTGCAGCACTGCTGTTTGGATTTACCGTGATTGTAATCGGAACGGTTCTGAACATCATAAAAGGAAAACTGGCAAAACATGCCATTTAGGAGAAGGAGGCAGGATGCATGAATCGCGATAAAACCATAAGAAATGTAAAAAAATTTTTTGACTGTTTTCTGCTGTTAATCATAGGTCTGGTCTGGGTGTATCCGTTTTTCTGGATGGTGTCTGCTTCTTTTAAAAGCCAGCCGGAATTTTTTGAGAATCGGTTGGGGCTGATTCCGAAAAAACCGACCCTGGCCAATGTAGTACGTATCTGGCAGAAGGCAAATTTCAGCACTTATTTTGTCAATACGGTTATCGTTACTGTGTTTGCTGTGGTGATTGTACTGCTTATGACGATGCTGGCAGGATATGCCATGGGGAGGTATAACTTTTGGGGCAAAAAGCTGATCATGGGAATTTTTCTTGGAAGCATTGTCATCCCGCTGGTCAGTACCATAATCCCTACGTATGAAGTGGTCAAGCAGATGCATCTGATTGGTACCAAAACCGGACTTGTACTGGCGCAGGCGGGAGGGGCCCATGTGATTTTTCTGTTGTTGTTTACCAGTTTCTTTCAGTCTGTGCCGAAGGAACTGGAGGAAGCGGCAAAGATGGATGGCTGCAATTATTTTCGGACTTTTTTGAATATCATGATGCCGCTTTCCAAACCGATTGCAACCACGGTAGTCATTATGGAGACTATCTGGACATGGAATGCATTCATGCTTCCGCTGGTTCTGACTTTGAATAATCCGGCATCCCGTACGCTGGCAGTCGGACTGTATGCATTCAAGGGAGAGAACACGGTGGACTGGACCGGTATTGCAGCAGGCGGTACAATTGCGGTCATACCGATTATCATTTTGTTCATTGTTCTGCAGCGGTATTTCGTGGAAGGAATTGCCGGGGCAGTCAAGAGTTAATAAAAATCAGAAGGGAGTAATGTTTATGAAAAGAAAAACGATGGGAGCATTATCACTGGCAGCTGTTATGACGGCATCCCTGCTTGGCGGCTGTGCCATGCCTGGAATTGATTCGGGAGAAACAGGCGGTGCGCAGCAGAGTCAAGCAGGTACAGCTGCACCGACACAGGCAGAAACCAATGCAGATGGAACAGTCACGATCCGTGTCGTAGACTGGAGCGATGGTTCGATTCAACAGAGAGAGAAGTTCCATAAGGAATTTATGGAGAAGCATCCGAATATCAACATCGAATACACTATGCTGACGGTGGATCAATTTAAAAACACGATTGTAACGATGATCAAGTCCGGGGAAGGACCCGATCTGTTTCCGATTCCGGTTGGAATGACTCTGAATACCGCTTTGGAAGAAAACTGGTTCCAGCCGCTGAATCCTTATGTGTCGGAAGAATTCAAAAGCCAGTTTGATCCGAAGTCTTTTGAAGAAGGCGTGACACACAAGGGAGAAGACTGGTATACGATTACCGAGATCATGCCGACAATTCAGTGCCTGTTCTTCTATAACAAAGATGTTCTGGAGCAGGCGGGAATTTCGGAAGTTCCACATACGTATTCGGAATTTGTGAATGCCTGTCGGACGATTACCGAACAGAGCGGCGGTCAGGTATATGGTCTGATCGACGGCGGAAAGCAGCTGAACCGACTGGATGTCTTGGCTCGTTCTCTGGCAGCCGCCGCAGGCGGAAAGATTGGGGCAACACAGAAAGTGCTGACGGACCAGGGACGGGCTCCGTATGACAGTGATGCCATGAAGCAGGCAATGGGAATGCTTGCACAGCTGGTGAAAGATGGCAGCGTATATCCGGATACAGTTAATATCAGCGCTCCGGAAGCGAGAGAGATGTTTGCGCAGGGTCAGGCCGGTTTCCTGTGTCAGGGCATGTGGTGTATTGCACAGTGGGGAGAAAATTATCCGGACTTAAACTACGGAGTCATGGCAGTTCCGGTACCGGACGGTATGACGAATACATATGTACAAAAAGGAGAATTATCGCCCTGGATGGGATTGTACAGTCAGTCACAGCATCCGAAGGAAGCGGCAGAATATCTGATGGCGCTTTACAGTGAGGAGTATGGGTATCAGTCCGGATGTGTGGAAGACGGAACATTTGTCTCTGTGATTCCATCCGTGAATGAGAAGCATATGAAGAATCAGAATATGAAGGATTACTATACCATAGCAGATGAAACCTCAAAAGTTGTACCGGCTGCCACCATGCGAGACGAGAAAGCTTATGACTTTTATACCGAGGTAAAGGATATCCAGCCAAGTCTTGGTGCAATTGTACAGGGTATTCTTTCCCGAAGCATCACGGATTATGAGAGTGAATTGACCAAATTATCGGATGCTTCCAGTGCAGAGTGGAAACGGGCATCCGAGGCGGTCGGACTGGATTTCGATGTGTTTGAGTTTCCAAACTGGGATGTGACAAGAGACTACACAGCGGAAGACTATGAAGCTCTGAAATAAAATCAGATCAAACAGGTAAAAATACCGGGCAGTTGTCAGTAAAAAATGCAACTGCCCATTTACAATTTGGAAAATATCCTGTATAATAGCAGAGTTGGTATCTTTGGAGACGTAGCGAAGAGGCCGTAACGCGGCGCACTCGAAATGCGTTTGTCGGCTAATACCCGGCACATGGGTTCGAATCCCATCGTCTCCGCTGAATTGAATATGGTGCAATATTCAGTCGAAAGAGTTCGTAAACGTGTTGTTTACGGGCTTTTTTGTTTTGCGTAGAACTATTTTAGGATTTGCTTTTAGCTATTCTATTCGCCTTGCCACGCTGGTTAGTTGAGCTTTTCATGTACTTGGACAGCTTCAAAACATCGCTTTCAGATCGTCGGCAAGCACATGACCAAAATAATCATCCTCCAGCACCTGCGCCAGCTCCAATGTCCGGCTGGAAAGCGGCGGGCAGATCCGCATCCGCAGGAAACACAATGGGTAGAGCTTCTAGTGAACCGCCTCAGGCATGAATTTATCTGCTCTGTTATAGAGAGAACTATATAACATTTATAACGATTCCGGTATTTTACAAATAATCCGATTGTGGTAGAATGGGAAGAAAAGTAACGTCAGAGGAGAAGCATCATGAGCGTATCAGATATCATGCAGTTTACGGTTCCGGAGCTTTGTGACGGAGCGGGATTATATCATTCCATGGATTATCGGATTAAGCCGTGGATCGGAAGAACAAAAATTGCCGGACCTGCGGTGACGGTAGATGTGCCGTCGGGGGAGGGAAGGATTGTTGCAGAGGCGATTCCACTTTTGAAGGAAGGCGATGTGCTGGTGATTGCCGGAAAGGGAAACTGCGATTGTTCCTATTGGGGAGATCACAGGAGTATCTGTGCTGCGATGATGAAAGCTTCCGGCGTGGTGATCGATGGAGCTTTTCGTGATCTGGAAGGCTGTGAGGAAGCGGGCTTCCAGATTTTTGCAAAAGGTCTGACCTGTGGTACAGCAGCAAAAAGCGGTACCGGGGCGATCAATGTTCCGGTGAGCTGCGGCGGCGTGACCGTACATCCCGGGGATTATATCGTGGGAGATGTCAATGGAGTCTGCGTGATCCGTCCGGAAGAGCTGGAAGCAGTGATGCAGCGTGCACTTGCCAAAAGACAGGCGCAGGAACGGGTTCTTGAGGAAATGCGCCGTACCGGCAGAGTGATTCCTTCTGTAAAAGTACAGCAGGTCGGGCAGGAGGAGAAGTAAATGGAGATCCAGGGACTGTTTCATTTACAGCTTATGATGTTTCTGCTCATGGGAGTTGGATTTTTTCTCAGAAAAAAACAGATTGTCACATCAGAAGGAAGAAAAGTGCTGACCGATCTGATCGTAGATGTGATCCTGCCTTGTAATATCATCACATCCTTTCAGATCGCCTTTGACTGGAGCGTGCTGCAGGCCGGGATCCAGGTGCTGGTGATATCCCTGATCCTGCAGATGTTCTGTACGCTGATCAGTGCGACCTGTTACCGGAAAGTGCCGAAGAGACAGCGTATGATTCTGCAGTACGGCACTGTTTGTTCCAACGCAGGGTTTCTGGGCAATCCGATTGCGGAAGGATTGTACGGTTCGATTGGATTGTTGTATGCGTCGATTTATCTGATTCCGCAGCGGATCGTCATGTGGTCGGCAGGCGTTTCCTATTTTACAGAGAGTCCGAACCGGAAAGAAATCGTCAAAAAGGTTCTGCGCCACCCCTGCATCATTGCAGTGGAAATCGGAATCGTATTGATGGTGACACAGCTGAAGCTGCCGACATTTCTGGCAAGGGGCATCAGCAGCCTGGGCGGCTGTACGACGGCGATTACGATGCTTTTGATTGGCAGTATCCTTGCAGACTGCGGTTTGAGCAATATGGTTTCCGGTATTACTTTGATTTTTACGCTGATTCGATTGGTCCTGATCCCTGCAGCAGTCATGGCAGGCTGCTACCTGTTTCATGTGGAGGCGATCGCAGCGGGGCTGTCGGTGGTACTCGCCGCTATGCCGGCCGGCACAACTACGGCGATTCTGGCAGCGAAATACCATGGAGATGAGGTGTTTGCAACGCAGTGTGTTGTGTTTACAACCCTGTTGTCCATGGCACTTTTGCCAATCTGGTGCATCGTTCTGAATGCTGTTTTCTGACTTTGGGGAAACGGATCGAGATATAAGGAAAAGACTGACGGGCAGTTGGAAGCAATTGTCTGGCCGGTCTTTTTTGTTTGCAGAAATGAGAAGGATCGGTTTTGCAAAGGCAAAAGGCATAGAGAAAACTATATAATCTTTATACAAATATATATATTTTACTTATATTTATACAGACGATATAATATAGTTAACAAGTTAACAGTGATAAAAGGAGAGGGAGAACATGGCACAAAATCTCACAAGAAAAATCCTGTCGGCTCATCTGGCAAAGCCGTCTGAAATGAAGGCAGGAGAGGAAATTTTCCTGAAAGTGGATCAGACTCTGACCCACGATATCAATGCAGTTATGACGTACCTGGCGTTTGAAGCAATTGGTCTGGATCGGACACGGGTGGAGACCAGCGTAAGCTATCTGGATCACAATCTTCTGTATCTGGATCACAAAACTCCGGATGACCATATTTACCTGCAGTCTGCTGCAAAAAAGTTTGGAGTGTATGTTTCAAGACCCGGTAATGGAATCTGCCATGCTGTTCAGGTTGCAAGATTCGGAGCACCGGGCAAGCTGAGTATGGGCGGTGACAGCCATACACCTCATGGCGGTTCGATCGGTATGCTGTGTATCGGTGTCGGCGGTATGGATGTGGCGACGGCAATGACCGGTGTTCCGATGCGTCTGAAAATGCCGCAGGTGATCCGCGTCAACCTGACCGGAAAGCTGAAACCCGGCTGCAATGCAAAGGAAGTGATTCTGGAAATGCTGCGCCGCAACACGGTCAAAGGAGGCCTTGGCAAGGTCTATGAATATGTGGGTCCCGGTGCTTCCACGCTGGAGGTATCCGACCGTGTGACGATCACTAATATGGGTGCGGAGCTTGGCGCAACCACCTCGATTTTCCCGGCTGATGAGATGGTAAGGAAATTCATGACTGCTGAGGGCAGAGAAGAGGAATTTGTGGAGCTTTGTCCGGATGAGGGATGCAGCTATGATGGAGAGATCGAGATCAATCTGAGTGAGCTGGAGCCGCTGATTGCATGTCCGCATCAGCCGGACAATGTGACGACGGTGTGGGAAGTGGAGAAAAAGAAGGTTCAGCAGGTGCTGATTGGCGGATGTACCAATGGAAGCTATAAAGATATCGCAAAGGCCGCACTGGTATTGAAAGGGCATCATGTTCAGGAGGATGTCAGCTGCACCTGTACCATTTCTTCCAAACAGATCTATAAACAGCTTTTAAAAGATGGTTATCTGGAAATGCTGATCGACGCAGGTGTCCGGCTGCTGGAGCTTGCGTGCGGACCGTGCTGTGCGATCGGCCAGTCCCCGGCGACAGATGGTGTAGCAGTGCGGACAACCAACCGAAACTTTAAAGGACGCGCAGGCAATCCGACAGCAAAGGTCTATCTGGTCAGCCCGGAAACCGCAGCAGCCACTGCCATTACCGGAACCTTTACCACCGCGGAAGAGATTATGGGAGCCGATGTCGCAATTCTGGATGAGATCAAAGAGCCGGAACACTATCCGGTAGATGATTCCATGATTATCAAACCGCTTACGAACGAAGAGGCAGCAAAGGTGGAGATTGTCCGTGGACCGAACATTGCCCCGCTTCCGGTGCCGGATGCTCCGGAACAGTATTTAAACTGCAAAGTCAGCTTAAAGACCGTTGACAATATCACAACCGATGATATTACTCCTGCAAGCGCCGAGTTTTCCAGCATGCGTTCCAATATTCCGCTGATGAGCCAGTACTGCTATCATCGTTATGACCCGACCTTTGCAGCCCGTGCGAAGGAACTTGGAAGGAGCATCATCATCGGAGGTGAGAATTATGGACAGGGCTCTTCCCGTGAACATGCGGCAATCAATCCGATGTATCTGGGCGTAAAGGCTGTCATTGCCAAGAGCATGGCGCGTATTCACAAGGGGAATCTGGTAAATCATGGAATCATTCCGATGATTTTCGAAGATCCCTCTGATTATGACAGAATCGATCAGATGGATGAGCTGGAGATTGAAAACCTGCGTGATCAGATGATGACAAGGGAAGTGACTGTGAATGATCGGACAAAAGGTATTTCTTTCAAGGCAAAACTGGAACTGTCTGACAGCGAACTGGAAGTCATTCTCTGCGGCGGTCAGCTGCGTTACCTGAAGGAAGAACTGAAGAACATGGGCGTGATTCAGGAGACAATCGAATAAAAGGATAAGGAGATCAATATGAGCGAGATTACAGCAGCACAGGAAAAATTTGGTGAGTTGATTCAGTCGGAATTTCAGAGAATTGAGAGGATGAAAGCAGACACAGAGGTGACGGATTTTGACAGCCTGGATCATATTGTGATCGGTGTACTGCCGGGCGACGGTATCGGACCGATTATCATGAAAGAGGCTCTTCGTGTACTGAACAATCTTCTGGAACCGGAAGTGGCATCCGGAAGAGTGGAAATCCGTACAATTGAAGGAATGACCATTGAAAACCGTGCGGCAAAGCTGCAGAGCCTGCCGGATGAGGTGTTTGAAGAAATCAAGAAGTGCAATGTTCTGATCAAGGGACCGATGGTGACTCCGCGTGCCGGAGAACCGTGGCCGAATCTGGTATCTGCCAACAGCCTGCTTCGGCGTGGTCTGGAACTGTTTGCCGCTGTGCGCCCGATTCGAATTCCGGACAAGAATATTGACTGGACCTTTTTCCGGGAAAACATTGAAGGAGAATATATCTGGGGCAATAAGGGCATTCAGGTCAATGAAGATCTGGCTGTAGATTTCAAGGTTCAGACGAAACAGGGCAGTGAGCGGATTGCGCGGGC
>JALFHZ010000148.1 GCA_022776445.1 Lachnospiraceae bacterium | reverse complement strand
GAGCGGCACATTTAGCATTATACATAGTTCAGCAATATCTGTCAAGCATTTTTTCTTTTTTTTCACTTTTTATTTACAATAATATTTGCACTTTTTCTCATGAATTGTTATAATGCAAATACTCTCAGCGAATTCTGTCGCTGATATTTCTTGTGATTCATGCAGTATCTGCAGGTATTTCACACAACCATTTACATTACGAAAAGGAGGATCCCATATGGTAAAAAACAACTCTTATGCCCCCAGTTCCAATCGCGAATATAAAGCGAGTGCATTTACAACGTACTTCGGTTTGCCGGAAAACGCTGCTGATCTGTATCGTGCACTGGAAAACTGCGATTCCATAGCGCCGGAAGATATTACCTTTACCACATTGGAAGGTGTCTTATTTATGGCAAGAAAAAATGATCTGGCATTTACGGTTCAGAAAAAGGTTCTTGTCATCGGGGAACATCAATCCACGCTCAACTTAAACATGCCGCTTCGAAATGCCATCTATTACGGACGGACGATGGAACGTCTGATACCGCCAAGAGATATTTATAAAACAAAGCAAATTTCCATTCCTACCCCGGAATTTTATTTATTTTATAACGGGACACGAGATCAGCCTGCAGAACGTATTTTTCGATTATCCGACGCGTATCTTGAAAAAACGGATAAACCCATGCTAGAATTAATGGTAAAGATGATCAATATCAATCTGTCTGCCGGGCATGCCCTCCTTTCAGACTGTCGGTCCATCTACGAATATTCTTTCTTCATCCAGAAAATCCGGGATTATCTGGATAAAAAATTTGACCGCAACCAGGCTCTTAAATCAGCTATGGAAGAATGCCTGAACAAAGGGATCATGATGAATTTCATTCGTGAACACGGAAGCGAGGTGATGAATATGTTATTTACAGAATTTAATATGGAAGATGCCTTAGAAGTACGCGGAGAAGAACGATATGAAGATGGGCTGGCTGATGGAAGAGCGGCTGGCATCGCCGAGGGCAAGGCGGCTGGCATCGCTGAGGGCAAGGCGGCTGCTGAAATCCACATGATCCGGCGTATGATATCCTCCGGTATCTCCCCTCAGTCTATCGCAAACCTTATGGAACTGGAAGAAACCTACATTTCGCAGATCATATCTCTTTGCACGGTCCATTCGGAGATTTCTGATACAGAGCTTGCAAAGCACCTGCAAAATTTGGAATCCTCGCAACTCCCATAATCATCTTATGATACACCAATCGGCATGGTACTACCCTGATTTTTTGGTAATACCATACCGATTTTTCACGTTCAAACTCTTTTTAGAACAGTCCCGGGAATACCGCTGCCGGAATCGCCAGCCACAGATCCGGGAAAATCACCAGCAGCGCGAGTACTGCGATGGAAGACAGGAAATACGGAAGCGTACCCTTGAATGCATCTTCAATCGTGATCCCGCTGATGGAAGAAGCGATCAGCAGGCACAGGCCGTAAGGAGGAGTTACAAGACCAAGTGCCAGAGTCACTACAATAATCAGGCCCAGAATAATCGGGCTGATGCCCAGTGCCGTTGCAGATGGAAGAATGATCGGAACGAACAGGATCATTGCGGGGACTGCGTCCATGAAAGTTCCAACAAACATAAAGAATGCAACTACCACGATCAGGAATACCAGACGACCGCCGGACATATTCAGGAAGAACTGCTGTACGATCACGTTCAGCTGATAATAGCTCAACAGTTCACCCAACGCATTTGCGGTTGCCAGTGCAAACAGTGACAGAGAGGACATCTTCATCGTCTCAATCAGAATTCTCGGCAGATTCTTGACTTTAATCGTCTTGTAGAAGAACAGACCGATCAGCAGTGCATACATACTTGCAAATGCCGCAGACTCTGTTGGGGTGAAAAGTCCGGTTACAATACCGCCGATCAGAATTACCGGAGTCATCAGAGCCGGCAGAGACTCATAAGTCCGGCGAAGCGCCTCTTTTACCGGCACACGCTCACATTTCGGGAAATTCTTGCGCCTTGAATAAAACTTTACCACGGCCATCATAGCCAGCCCCAGCAGAATTCCCGGAACCAGACCGGACATGAACAGTGCACCGGTGCTGACATTTGCAATACCTGCATACACGACCATCGTAATACTTGGGGGAATGATGGAGCCCAGCGTAGAGGATGCTGCCGTAACACCCACGGACGTACCTTTGTCATATCCCTGTTTTTCCATCGCCGGAATAAAAATCTTGCCGACACCTGCAGTATCTGCCTGGGAGGAACCGGAGATACCTGCAAAAATCATGGATACCAGAACATTGGAATATGCCAGACCGCCGCGGAAGTGTCCGACCAGCGCATTACAGCAGTTGATCAGCTTCTCGGTAATTTCGCCTTCATTCATCAGGTTTGCCGCCAGGATAAACAGCGGCACAGCCAACAGTGTAAAGCTGTTCAGACCGTTGAACATTTTGGAAAATACAACGGTATTCGGAATCATATCCAGGGAAGCGATACCGGTAAAGGATACCACGCCCAGTGCAAACGAAATCGGGACTCCCAGCGCCACAAATACGACAAACATTACTACCAGAACCGCACCCATTACTGATTGCCTCCTTTCACAAGGTTTATAACATCCTCCATGATCAGATATATCAGATAAACGCTGGATGTCACACCGCACAGAGGCAGACACAGCCAGGTCGGTCCCCGTTTAAAAGACGGAATGTATGCCCAGGTGTAATTCCAGAACTGTTTCGTCACCAGATAGCCATAGTAAGCCATCAAACCTGCAAAAATCAACATGATCACAGAAATGACAATGGAAAGCAGTGTTTTCAGCGTTCTGTTTTTTAAAAGATCACTGATTGAGGTGAAAGCAAAGTGACGTTTTTCATAAACCATGGCGCCTGCGCCCATAAATACTGCCCAGATGAACGAATACATGGTCACATCCTCGGTCCAGGTTGCAGCGATTCCCAGGTAACGGGACATCATCTGTATAACAACCGTGAGAAGAAAGACCAGCAGGAAAAATCCGCCGATTGCAACCTGAATCTTCTGCATTGTTTCAATCGCTTTCTTCATAGTTTTCTTTTCCTTTCACAATCATTACTTCGCTGCCGCACGGATCATCTCCAGCTCAGCAGTCATATTGTTATCAGCTGCAAATTTATCCTGAATCGGAAGCGCCAAAGAACGGAATGCATCAATATCCACATCTTCAAAATTGGTTACAATCGCACCATCTGCAATCACTTTCTCCTTGGACTCTTCAAACATTCTGTAAACAACTTCTCGCTCTTCCCTGGTACATTCAGTCACCGCCTCATCGATCCAGGCCTTCTGCTCATCGGTCAGACCATCATAGAAGTGGCCATTCATCAGCAGCAGGCGTGTGGTATAGTCGTGATGGGTCTCAGAAATGTATTTACCATTATCTGTTTTATGATGTTCCTTCAGCATAAAACTGGTGTAATCATTTTCCGCAGAATCCACAACTCCCTGCTGCAGCGCCTGATACAGTTCTCCCCACGCTACCGTAGTCGGAATTGCGCCGCATGCCTTCCAGAAATCCTGCTGAACCTGAGCGGACTGCGTACGGATGGTCATACCCTTTAAATCTTCCGGAGTCTTTACTTCTTTCTTGCCGTAGTAATCACGTACGGATGATGTCCAGTAAGACATAATACGGAAGTTGTTTCCGGTCTTCTCAGTTACAACCGCTTTCATCTTGTTGCCGAATTCACCGTCCATGCATGCTTCCCAGTGATCAAAACTTTCAAACAGATATGGAAGAGAGAAAATGTCCACTTCCGGCACACCGATTGCGGTCATAAAGCCCGGAGAAGCAATAACCATGGAAGCGGCTCCCATCTCCAGCTTCTCAATCAGTTCATTCTCATTCTCACCAAGCGTCCCCTTATGTACTGTTACCTGAACCTTGCCGCCGGATTTTTCTTCAATGACCTCTTTGAATTTGTCCATACCATAGGAATATGGGTTTTCAGCGGAAGTCTGGTTGGAAGCAATAATCAGGTTCAATTCTGCCTTACCACTTCCGGCACCTGCTTCTGCGCCTGCCGCATTACCGCCTGCCGGAGCCGCCGCTCCGCCGCCGCATCCTGTTAATGCTGCCATAACCATTACCCCTGCCAATATCACTGCTAATCTTTTCTTCATAACGCGATTCCCTTCTCTTTCTTTATTATTTTAAAGCAATGCCACACTAACTTTTACAACTACCTTGCGAATCTTCATCGGTTCACCTGCCGCCACGGCCGGGCGATGCACATCGGCCGGAAAGAAGATGCTGTAACATCCCGGAACTGCCTCAACAAAGCCTTCATTCTCCACTGTTTTGTAGAAAATCAGATCCTTCTCTTCCAGTCGTTCCTCTGTCTCATAACTTCCGGTGTCCGGAGTGAAACCAAGCCGCTCCCTGCCGGATACCAGAAACTGCACGTCAATAAATTTCTCATGTACCTCCGGACGTTTTTCTTCAGCCGGAGCCGTCACTGTATCAAAAACCTGTGCGTAAATCTCATTTCCCTGAATCTCGTATACCCCCGGTTCCATGCCGGTAAAATCATGAGATTTCAGATAGTCCAGCGCGGTTCGGATTGCTTCCGGATACTTTTTATCGTCATCCTGTACATAAATGGAGGAAAAAATCATCTGCTCTGCCTTCCTTTCCCCGGCTTACATAGCCAAAATCGAATTCCATATTTCCTCAATGACCGGTATACCATGCTCCGTATTGTCTCTTCTGGTGTTGATTTCAATCTCACCCGGATAGAAAACGCTGCCGCCCTCCTTCAGCGGAATCGAAGACTTGATGTCCGCAACCAGCTCATCCACAATCCTGTCTGTAGTTTCAGCATTCTGAAATTTAGCCGGATCAATTGCAATCATAATCTGAGATAATCCGATCTCATCTCCGAAGGTTCCGATCTTCTGAACCGAGTTCGCATTGGTCAGTACCGTGGAAATCAGATCCAGCAAAATGGAAATGCCGCTCCCCTTCCAGTAACCCATCGGAAGCACTCTCCAGGTTTTCTCAATTGCTGCCGGATCCGTGGTCAGATTTCCTTCCTCGTCATAACCACCCGGTACCGGAAGCTGCTGGCCTTTCAGTCTTGCCTCCTCGATTTTGCCATAAGAAAACTGAGATACCGCACAGTCAACGACCACATGATCTCCATTGCTCTTCGGAACTGCAAGAATAAACGGGTTATTACCGATTTTGCGGTCCTGTCCGCCCCATGCCGGCATATTCGGCATGGTGTTGGACCAGCAGATTCCGATGCAGCCCGCATTGGCTGCCTGCCAGCCATAGCTTCCGCCGCGCATCCAGTGGTTGCTGTTGCCCAGTGCCACGAGACCGATGCCATACTGTTTTGCCAGTTCAATGGCACGGTCCATCGCCAGTTTTGCATTCAACGGGCCAAACCCTCTGTGTCCTTCCCATCGCTCCATTGCACCCATTGCCATCTCACACTCCGCAACCACATCCGGATTGATTTCTCCCTTATCCAGATACTCTACGACTCTCGGAAAACGATTGATGCCATGGCTGTAGATACCGTCCAGACTGTTCTGTGCAAACACGGTTGCAGCTGACTCTGCATTGTCCCCGGTAAATCCTCTGCTCACAAGCACTCTCTTAAATTCCTTTACCATGTCTTCATACTTGATTCTTAACATTGCTTTTCTCCCTCCTGCATGATTTATCATCTTTGCAATCGATTGTTTTTTTGATGAAAAAAAATAGATTTCCTATTTTTCAAGAGTATCCAGTGCGATCTTGACCACAATCTTTTTCACACGGGCCGGTGTATTCACCTGGCAAAACGGGCGGTGCACATCTTCCGGAAAAAATACTGCATAAGTTCCGGGTGTCATCAGAAGCATCTTCTCTTCTGCCTGTGAATTCTCCTTGTAGTACAGTGTGTCCTTCTCCTCCAGGCAATCCTGCCGGAGTTCATTATCTCCCCGATCCGGATAAAATCCCATCAATTCCGAACCTTCCGCCATATACTGAAGCTCCGCATATCGTCTGTGAACCTCCGGGAGCTTCTTCTCTTTTGCTTCTGTCACCCGATCGCAGATCAGCGCGATCATATCCTCTCCATCCAGAAGGAACCGGCTTTCTCCCAGCCCGGATACATCCGTCTCCCGACAATAGCGGATCGCTTTTCGGATCGGTGCGGCATACGCGCGCTCGGTTTCCAATGCCTGAATGTGTCCAAAAATCATATTTCTTTTCATTCCTTTCTTTGTTTTTGCAATCGATTGCGTTTCATGTGATTATAATACCACAGGTATTATGTAATTGCAAGTCCGTTGTTATTGTGTTATTTTACATATTTTTGTTGTTATCTCTATGCATTTTTAACAAATCATTTGTTTTTACATCAGTTTGTTAAGTAATCGATTGCGCGCAAACAGACAAAAGAACTTACATGGCATGCACAACAGGGGAAGTATCGCAAAACAGCTGATTCATTCAGCCAATTCTGCAACACTTCCCCTGTCCTTTGCAATCAGATCACCGCTGCACATGCACTCCGTCTGTTACTGCCTGCTCTGCTTTCTGATTCCGCTTTGTAATCACCATCTGGACACAATACCATTCCGTCCGCCTTGGTGCCAGCATGCAGCAGTTTAAACCTGATTCTTCTGCCATCTTGTTTGCATAATCAAAAGTCTGTTTGGAAAATCCAGGCTCCATATTCTCCCATACTTCAAAATGCATGGGAATTACTACCTGAGCATAGCTTTCCTTCATAAAATCATACCAGTCTCCCGCAACTTTCTCTACATCTCTGTCATTCGTAATCTTGTTGCGCAGAACGACATTCGGCCTGAGGATCGGCAGCCGCTGAGCCATCCCGTCATCCATACCGCCAACAAAAGCAAGACGGAATCCATTTTCCATAGTCAGCATGTAATTCATATTGAACAGACCGCCAAGCGTATGGAGTCTGGTCAGTTTTGGCTGCTGAGAAATCTCATCTCCATCTGCCATGCTCTGCCTCCACGTAAATTTCTGTGGTTTATGTACACCATGGAACGTTTCCAGTTTAAATCCATCAAAGAAATAGGTTCCGTCATAATCCACTGCATAAATAGAAGTTAAAGGCATATCCTGACAGACTTCAGCAATCTCCGCAGCCACGCCGGAATGGCAGATGACCACAGGATTAAATTTCATAATCACTTCTTCTAAATTAGCAATATGATCACCATGGGTATGATTTAAAATCAGATAATCACAGCCTTCCAGATCATCCGTAGTAAAGCCTTTCAATCGAAACAGATCTGCAACCGGGTGCCCGGCATTCTCCGGATAATCATAACAGGGATCCGTAAGAATGGTTTTGCCGTTGGGCAATTTAATTTCAAAGCACTGGCAGTTGATCCAGCGCAAATCACAGCCAGAAGACTGCAGCATAATGGTATTTTCCATAAAAATCTCCTTTTATCAAGATCAATGTCTGTAAATATGTTCCAGAAGCAGCATCAATGCCAACGAAAACATACTGATCACAATACCCAGAATGAACACCGGAGTGAAACTGCCTGTAAAATCATAAATATAGGGAAACAACATCCCCGCAAATGCCAGCACAAAGGAGTTGAGCATCTGCGTTTTGCGCACTTTTCCACGGTACTTCTCCTCTCCGTAAAGAGCCAGAAAAACCTGCGATGGAGCAGTGGTTCCCATGGCATACACCGATCCATAGAGAAACGCTCCCATTTGCATTACCGGAAGAACGTCTGCGCCAAGCAGGAAAGCTGCCTGCGAACCTCCCAACAGCACGACCAGCATACTTACTGCCCGGAAAATTCCCAGCTTATCGGACAGGATTCCCAATCCCAGCTTGCCTATGATATTACCCATCATAGAGATGCTGGTAAGCACAGCACCTGTTCCCAGCGAATACCCCGCTTCCTGCGCAAAGATCGGGAGCTGATTATTGAATTGTGTATAAGTATTAGGACCAATGAGAGCAAACACGGCAATCCAATACACCATCCAGGATCCCCCTGTCTTCTGCCTGCTGCTTGAACTGCTTTTTTTCTCTTCTGTCCGGTCAGCCCCATAAGGCTCCACTCCTGCCATTTTCGGATCTGCGACCAGGAACAGGCAGCCAAGGCAAACCATTGCAAAGGACAGCACCCCTGTCGTCACTGCGGCTGCCCGCCAGCCCAGGCGTTCTATTACGACTGAGCAAAACGGACTATAACATGCTCCTACAATACCGGATGCCGACATACTGATTCCCACTACAAGTCCCCGTTTTGATCGGAACCAGTTATTCAGCACAATCGGAATCACTACGGCACAACAGCTGATTCCTATCCCTGCCATAACAGCAGCAGCATACCACTGCCAAAGCTGATGAAAGCCTGCCATAAAAACGAAGGATGCTGATCCGCATAAACCAAGGAATCCAATCACCCAGCGTGAATTCTTTTCAAAAAACAATCTGCTGGTAAAACTCACCGTTGTCGCCATCACAATCTGGCGAATTGTATAGTAGACAGAGAGATCACCGGCGCGAAATCCCCGGTCCATGCGAACAGCGGTAAAAAGTACCCCCGTCGGATTCACCAGCAGGCCGATGATTCCTCCCTGAATCAAGATCGAACATGCCAGTATCAGCCATGCAGGATGAATCCTCAGTTCTTTTCTGTCAATTACAAGATCTTTCATTGAAATTACCAATCCTTGACCGAACCGTCAAATGCACGCTTTGCAGCATTGCTTCCTCTCTCATTTGCAGGATACAATTCAGAAGCATTTTCAGCCAGCTCTACACCAATGCCCGGAGCATCCGGAATCAGCATACAGCCATTTTCAAAACGCAGAGGTTCCTTTACCATGGCATCTTCCGCTCCATTTAAACAGAAACCCGGTAATTCCTGAATACCCAGGTTGGGAATGGATGCACAAATCTGCAGGCAGGCAGCAGTAGATACCGGTCCCAGCGGATTATGAGGAATTACCAGCACATCATGCGCCTCAGCCAATGCACATATTTTTTTGCTGGTAGTGATTCCGCCCACTGCACACACGTCCGGGCGAATATACTGACAGACATGACGATCCATAGCCATTTCAAATTCCTTCAGATCAATAAAACGTTCTCCGGTTGCGATCGGTACTGCCACTTTGGACGCAACCTCTGCCATGGAATCAATATTATCCGGCGTAATCGGATCCTCAAATACCATAGGACGGTATTGCTCCACAGCACGGCCAAATGCAACCGCTTCCGGCACTGTCATCCCCCGATGGGCCTCCAATACAAAGTCAAAGTCAGCCCCCACAGCTTCGCGGCAGATACGCACCTTTTCCAGTTCATCCTCAATACGGCCGGAGAAGAATTCATCCCGTCCGTCATTGCAGCTTTTTACCGGTCCATTGACAAAAATCTTGGCAGCAGTAAAACCCTGCTCTTTCAGTGCACGATAGCTTCTCGTAAGGGTATCCGCATCGGTAGCTTTTTCCATAACGGAAGCGTAGACGCGCACCTTCTCTCGTGTCTTGCCTCCCAGCAGTTCGTAAACGGGAACGCCCAGGGCTTTACCTTTGATATCCCAGAGTGCAATATCAATAGCAGAAATAGCACTCATGATCACAGAACCCCTGAAATAGACCGAACGGTAAAAATTCTGGTTCAAATCCTCGATCCGGAAAGGATCTTTTCCAATCAGATAAGGAATAAACTTCTGAACAGCAGCGGCCGTAGCATCAAGATAGCCCCAATTGCCTGCCTCCCCCAGACCAACGATTCCCTCATCCGTATAAACATGCACGAATAAGTAATGCTTAGCATAAATCAGTTTCACATCTGTGATTTTCATAGCAAAACTCCTCCATTTCTTTCTTCAACATATTGTTAAAAAGCCGGGAACACCGACATGGTATAGAAGATATAAACCAACGGCAAAAGCAGGGAAATCAATCCACCGGCCTTTATCAATGATTTCAAGTCATAACCGGCATCACCCATGCACATGGCAACGGCCGGTGTAGCCATTGGGGTCAGGAATGCAGTCAGGCTTCCTGCCTGCACCAGCATAATCAATCCGATGGGATTGGCTCCCAATGCCTTGCAGGTCAACAGACAAATCGGAACAAACACAGCAGTTACAGAGCGGTTGAGCATGAACTGAGTGATGACAAACGGGATGATGAAGAACAATGCCCCCAGGATATAATTATTATGTGTGCCGCCTACTGCACCAGCCAGAACATTTCCAATCAGTTCGCCTGCACCGGTGTTCGTCAGACCTGCGCCCAAAGCCAGTGCACCGACGAAAAGCATCAGCATATCCCACGGAACATCACGCAGTACATTTTTCTGATCCACCACTCCGAAAAGAACCATCAGCATAGCTCCTGCCATGGCGATAAACCAGGACTCCATTTTCAGCTGGGCTGAAAAAATCAGAGCAGTCATTGTTACAAAAAAGATCACAATGCCGATCTTATCTGCAAAAGGAGAAAGTTTCTTCTTTGCACGCTGCTCTTTACTTGCCACCTGGATCTGCAGAACGGGATTCTCCGGACAGAATCTCGGCCCAATGAAAAGTGCCCAGAGAACTGTCACCACCATAACCGGCCAGCGGCCTGTCAGAAAATACATAGGATCAAAGGAACCCGTGAAACCATAGGTTTCCATAAAACCAGTAAACTGTCCTGCCTGCTGGATAGCAGTAGGCAATGGCAAAATACCGCAGCAAGCCACACATACGACCATCATTGGGAACATTACCCGTGTGCGGCTGTTACCTGTATTATCACACAGGGCTACCAGTAAAGGACTTACAATTGCATATACAACCATAGGACTGGCAATAAAGTTCGTCAGCAGTGCAGCTAACAGCAGATAACCAAAATAAGCCATACGAAAAGACCCGCCAGTCAGCTTCATAAGGCCCTTACACATGGTATCAACAAGGGAAGTCCTTTGAAAGCCCGCGGCTACAATAAACATGGCAGCCATCAGAATCGTATTGACATTGGAGAATCCGGACATGGCATCAGCAGAACTGATACAGCCGGCAGCATACAAAGCGATCATGGATACCATAGCGGTTACCCACATAGGAATTTTGTTAAGGATAAAGCTTAACAGCGTGGCAATAAAAATCACAAGACATATCATCAGTTGAGTATTCATACTTGCATCCTTTCTGCATTTGTAATGGAAATGAATAAAACATCGTCAGCCTGTGTGCCCGGGTATCAGCTGCTTTTATGCTCTGAGTTTAACAAAATTCTCTGTCTTTGTCGTTGCTTATATTTACTGCTTTTTTCTCTTTAAACCTCATTTCCTGATTCTACGTTCTGTCTGAGGCATAAATCATTCATGAAAAAAATCCAAATATTATCCCTGTTTATTTTAGACGAATTCAGCCAAACATTTTCGTCATTTTGCCCATTTTAAGAATGATTCACACCTGGTCTTTGATATAATATAATTGACAATCGAGTTTTTATGGGATAATATCAGAATTAGATCAATTCGTTCTCTTTCACTGTCAAATATTCAGACAGGGAAAATATTTGGATTTATAAAAAGGATTTTTTATATGGAAGAAGCTTATTTTAGCCTGCAATGGCCACGAGACAACTTATTTGTATCCGGTTTTGCCCATGAAATAATGAATTACCGCTATCACTGGCATCCTGATGAATATGAGTTGAATATTCTTCTTTGCGGAAGCCAGGAATTCTGCCGCGGTTCCCAGACACATTCTCTGAATGCAGACGATGTGATCCTGGTGGAGCCAGGTATCGGTCATGCCTCCTTCGGGCAGTATGCCAACACGCGTGCACTGGTGCTGCATTTTTCTGCCTCAGCGTTCAAGCCCTATGCCCACAAAGGTTACACCTACCGTTTTTCAGATATTCTCTCTACCGCAGAAAGCCGGAATGATCCTCGCTATTGCAGGATTCGTTTTTATACCGCCCAGATTTACCAGGCAGTCCAGACAGGAGGTACTTTCGCTCAGCTGACCGCCAAAGCCAGCTTCGAACTGTTGCTTGCCACCTTCTGTACCATGTTTGAAACGCAGATGGTAAAAGCAGTCCCGGAGCAGGATGTCCAGCGCCAGCAAACCATCCGTGGTCTGATCAACTATATGGAACAGCACTACACAGAGAAGATTACCCTGGAGGAGCTGTCCGAATTTTCGCAATACAATCGTACCTATATCTCCACTCTGTTTAAAAATACAATTGGAGTAAATTTTTATGAGTATTTGACGCGTCTGCGTTTTCAGCATGCCCTGTGGGAACTTTCAACTACAGCCAAAAACCTTACCGAGATTGCGCTTGACAACGGTTTCCCGGATCTGAAGTCATTCAACGCCCGCTTCCGCGATACCTTTCATCGCACACCGGCAGAGTATCGTGCTCTTCTGTCACCGGAGCGCGTGATCGCAGAGCAAGGCAGACGGAATCTGATTTCCCGTGATGACCCGCTGCTGCAGTGTAAACTGAAGGAGTATCTGAGACTGCCGGATCTGAATTCCTGATGGTCTTCAATTGAGGCAGTAAAAACGAAAAGCATTGGTTCTGCGAAATATTCATCGCCGGGAAACCAATGCTTTTATTATACTTTCTTATCACTATCAGGTACTCTCACGCTCAATAATCTCAGAAAACAACATCATCTTCTTGCTCTGCACCCTGCCTTCCAGACCTTCCCGCAGAAGCAGTGCAGCTGATTCACTCAAATCATACAATTTGTTATTGAGTGTTGTCAGTTTGGGAATGCAGATCTCGCCATAAATACTGTTATCTACTCCAATCATTCCTACCTGCTCCGGAACCCGGATTCCCCGATCATGAGCCGCGCGAATTCCACCGACGGCAATCAGATCAATGGAATATACGATCCCTTCCACATCCGGATGCTCATCAAAAATCTTCTGCGTCACATCGTATCCCCCCTGCAGAGAACTCGCTTCTGCCTCATAAAGCCAGATATCCGCTTCCTTCGCTCCGTTTTTTCGCATGCCATTACAATATCCCTGCTGTTTGTTGCTGTTGGACGGCGACCGGGAATCCAGTGCGAACGCAATTTTCCGTTTTCCCTTGCGGACCAGCAGATCCACACATTGTTCCACTCCATGCTCTTCATCCACAAGGATGCCGGAGACATTCGGCAGGTCCAGATAGCCATTGGCAATCACAACGGGAACCTTCGGCAGATGCTTCTGGATGCTCTCCTTCACTTTTTTCGTTGCAAACATGGAACCCATCAAGATGACGCCTTCCACCCGGCGCTGCTCCAGAATCCGGATATATTCCGCTTTCTTCTCATCAGAAGAACCGGTACTCATGGTAATGCAGCAATATCCCCGCTTTGTCAGCTCCTGCTCAATCACATAGGCACTGTTTGTATGATGCTCTACGCGAATATCCGCCATCAGAATTCCGACCATCTTTGTAGACTGCATGACCAGTCCGCGGGCAGCGACATCCGGTGTATAATTGTACTTTTTCAAAAGCTCCTGTATCCGCAGCCGGGTCTCCAGTTTAATGCCCGGCTTATTGTTAATGACCCGGGAAACGGTGCTGGCAGCAACCCCCGCCTCTTTTGCTATATCATAAATTGTCATGAAAACTCTCCATCCTGAATCATTGTCTGAAACATTCCTGTTCTATCATAGCTCATTTCTTTTCGGCAGACAAGTCCGTTTTTGCAATCGATTGTACTAATGAACTTTTTCTCATGACTTGTGTTTTTTCCGTAATAATGATAGGATAGTATCCATACATTTATGAAAAATCCATCTGAGGAGGAAACACCCATGGCACTGATTCTGCCGGAAGGCTATGACCCGCATCTCACCGTCCGTGAGACGCAGGAAGCAATCAAATATATCCGTGATACATTCCAGAAGGAATTCGGTCGGGAGATGCATCTGGAACGCATCTCCGCACCGCTTTTTGTGGAACAGAGCAGCGGTCTGAATGACAACTTAAACGGCGTGGAACGTCCGGTACAGTTCGATATCGCCGGAATTCCCGGAGAAACCGTAGAAGTCGTACATTCTTTAGCGAAATGGAAACGTATGGCGCTGAAAGAATATGGTTTTCAGCCGGGAGAAGGCCTTTACACCAACATGAACGCAATCCGCCGTGATGAAGAGCTGGACAACCTGCATTCCTGCTATGTAGACCAGTGGGACTGGGAAAAAGTCATCACGAAAGAAGAAAGAACGGTGGAAACCCTGGAAGAAACCGTCCGCACCATTTTCAAGATTATCAAACATATGCAGCACGAGGTATGGTACAAATACCCGGATGCAGTGAAGCACCTGCCGAAGGATATCACCTTTGTTACCTCTCAGGAGCTGGAAGACCGCTGGCCGGACAAAACTCCGAAGGAGCGTGAAAACCTGATCACCAAAGAGCATGGCTGCGTATTCCTGATGAAGATCGGTGACAAACTGGCAAGCGGCAAGCCGCACGACGGCCGTGCACCGGACTATGATGACTGGCAGCTGAACGGCGATATCCTGTTCTGGTATGAGCATTTAAACTGCGCTCTGGAGATCTCCAGCATGGGAATCCGTGTTGACGAGAAGTCTCTGGATGAACAGCTGACCAAGTCAGGCTGTGATGACCGCCGGAATCTGCCGTACCACAAGATGCTTCTGAACGGCGAACTGCCGTATACCATCGGAGGCGGTATCGGCCAGTCCCGTCTGTGCATGCTGCTGCTTGACCGCGCTCACGTCGGCGAAGTACAGGCAAGTCTGTGGCCGAAGGAGATGCGTGAGGCATGCAAAGCGCATAACATTATTCTGTTGTAATATCTGCATTGATTCAGACCAGCATCAAAGTACTCCGTCAGTGCTCTGATGCTGGTTTTTGTTTCAGATAACGTTTCAGAAGGAACACACAGAAGTAAGGACATGTATAAATATTATCGCTGTATCCGATATTGCCACGAACCGGCTTGATTCCATAGCGGATTTGCCCGAAGATCCTCCTGCGTCTCCCTCATTCGCATCAATCACTCTATCAATGATTCTCAATCTCCATCAGCATATCCACGCGTCTCTGATGACGACCGCCTTCATACTCGTTGTTCAGCCACTCATCCACGATCATCTTCGCCATCTCCACGCCGATCACGCGTGCACCAAAACTCAGTACATTGGTGTTGTTGTGCATCCTGGACAGACGTGCACTGTACGGCTCACTGCAGGTACAGACACGAACGCCTTTCACCTTGCCTGCTGCAATACCGATTCCGATGCCGGTGCCGCAGATCGTGATTCCGTAATCTGCCTCTCCGGATGCCACTGCCCGGCCAACCTTCTCACCAAATTCCGGATAATCGCAGCTTGCGTTCGTATCCGTGCCGAAGTTAATCACCTCATACCCCTTGGATTCCAGATACGCCTTAATCTCCTGTTTCATCTCTACCGCTGCATGATCATTACCAATTGCAATCTTCATACTCATATGCTCCTTCCAGCCTGATTCTGTATATACTCTGTTTATTTCCTACACCCGTGCGCATCGGTTCATCAAAAGCAGATCCAGCACCGTCAGTGCCGCCATGGATTCCACCACAACCACCGCACGCGGAACCACCACCGGATCGTGGCGTCCCTTAATCACAATATCCACGTTCTCGCCCGCTTTATTCACGGTGCGCTGTTCCTTCGCAATGGACGGAGTCGGCTTGAAGGCCGCACGGAACACAATCTCACTGCCATCACTCATGCCGCCCAGAATACCGCCGGAGTGATTTGTCTCCTTATATATTCTGCCCGTTTCGTCTGCACGAAATGCATCATTATTGGAGGATCCCAGTGCCCTGGCCGCAGCAAAACCATCGCCGACCTCAAAACCCTTGACGGCACCAATCGACATCACAGCGCCTGCCAGACGGGCATCCAGCTTGTCAAATACCGGCTCCCCGACACCTGCCGGAACACCGTTTATCACACACTCCACCACACCGCCGGCCGAATCCAGCTGCGTCATCATCTCTTCCAGAAACGCCGACGCATGCTCAGCCGCCTCGGCATCCGGCATATTCAGCTTATTCCGGTCACGCTCCGCAAGATCAAACCGATCCGGATCAATCTCGATCGCACCGATACTCTTTACATAAGCTGTCACCGTAATCCCGTACTGCTTCAGAATCTTGCATGCCAAAGCGCCTGCCGCCACACGGGCAATCGTCTCACGGGCAGAGGATCTGCCGCCGCCCCGGTAATCGCGGATTCCGTATTTCTGATCAAACGTATAATCCGCATGCCCCGGACGATATACATTCATAATCGTACTGTAATCTTTGGAACGCTGGTCCTTATTCCATACGATCATGGAAATCGGCGTTCCCGTCGTCTGTCCTTCAAATACACCGGACAGGATCTCCACCTCATCGCCTTCCTTTCTGGCGGTGGTAAACTTACTCTGTCCCGGTTTTCTTCTGTCCAAATATTCCTGAATATCCGCCTCACACAGCGGGAGTCCCGCGGGGCAGCCGTCGACTGTAACACCGACGCCCTTACCGTGGGACTCTCCCCATGTCGTAACCCGGAATATGTTTCCGAATGTTGACCCAGCCATCTTCTATCTCCTCACTTAATCGGATACCTTTACAATCACGCAGCAGTTCGGCTCGTTGCACGGGATCGCATTGGAGCTCATAACCAGCAGCCCCTTCTCATAATCCACAGAGAAAAATGTAATCGAATCACTCTCATGATTGATGGAAGCAATGTGCTTATTGTCCGGAAATATCGCAATATCCTTCGGATATTCACCGCTGATCGGAAGGCAGCAAAGCTGCTCCAGGAGACCGGTATCCTTGTCCCTCTTATATACGGAAACGGTCTCATCACCGGCATTGCCGCAGAACAGATACTTCTGCTCCTCATCCTTGGACAGACGCATGCAGCACGCCGCAGTCAGTGCATTGCACTTCTTACCGGTCGTAGGAATCGTCTGAATCTTCTCGATCACCGGAACACGATCGCCGCTCTCATACGTATATACATCAATCACATTCTTCTGCTCATACATCAGATAAATAAATCTTCCGTCTTCGCTGAAACGGAAATGTCTCGGTGCAGATTCCAGGTCACATCGAATCGCATCCACCTGCACCAGATGCTCGTCCTTGCTTCCAAACCGATAGATCTTCACCTGATCCAGTCCGGAATCCGCCGCCATCACATACTTGTTGTCCGGAGTCCGTCTGCAGCAGGTCACATGCGGGCGGAAATTACGATCCGCAACGCTTCCCAGACCCTTGTGGAATACACCGTCCACAATCTCACCGACACCGCCATCTCTTCTCAGGCGCAGAATCGTCGCTTTTCCGTCATGGAAGCCGGACACAAATACATATTTGTCTTTCGCATCGGTAGACAGGTGACATCCTCTCATTCCCTTGATCTTTGCGCTGTTCAGTCTGGAAAGACTGCCGTTTGACAGAATCCGGAAAGCCACTACCCCTTCATCTGCAATCGAATACAGTGTCTTACCATCGTGAGACGCAATTACATAAGAGGAATTATCCACCTCAACTTCACAGCGTTCTTTAAAAATGCCTTTATCCACATCCACATCATAAACGGTAATGCCCTTGGCCTTGCCGGTATAAGAATAGGAACCTACATATGCCATATACTTTCCTTTGGTTGCCATATACCATTTCCTCCTGAATTCTTACTGTCTGCTGATACAAATTCTGCAACATCTGAACATTGACTGCTCTCGTGAACATCTTACCACACATTCTTTAAAAAATCTATCGTGAATCTATTGACACAACAAGTTTTTTCAGTATAATGATTAGTGGCATTTGTTTATTATTACTAAACTTTTTGATTATTTTTATGTTCAGTTAGTATTTGTAAACTTTAAGTTAAGTTTTCCATGCAATCGACTTTCATACACAATGATGTCTGCTCCGGCAGACAGGAGGCAATCACAATGGACATTGGGTTAAAATTAAAAGAGCTGCGGGTTCTCAAAGGGCTGACACAGGAGGAGCTTGCTGATCGGTCAGAGCTTTCCAAAGGGTTTATTTCTCAGCTGGAACGCAATCTGACTTCCCCCTCCATCACAACACTGATGGATATCCTGCAGTGTCTCGGCACATCTCCCGGTGAATTTTTCAATGAAACCCCGGAAGAACAGGTTGTTTTCAGCAAAGCGGATTATTTTGAAAAATATGATGCAGAATTAAAAAATGAAATCAAATGGATCATTCCGAACGCACAGAAGAATGTAATGGAACCGATTCTGCTGACACTGGAAGCCGGCGGCGAAACGTACCCGGACAATCCTCATGAAGGCGAAGAATTCGGATATGTACTCCAGGGCTCCATATCGATTCATATCGGAAGTAAGACTTACAAAGCCAGAAAGGGCGAGTCTTTCTACTTTGTATCCGACAAAAAGCATTACCTTACCAGCAAAAACGGTGCCGTGCTGATCTGGGTCAGCTCACCGCCGAGCTTCTAACAAATACACAGGAGGAATTTTACAAATGGGTCATCCTTTAATTGATTTGGTCAATATTTCCAAAAGTTTTGACGGGACCATGGTCCTGGATGATTTAAATCTTTCCGTAAAGGAAAACACGTTCGTGACTTTACTCGGCCCAAGCGGCTGCGGCAAGACCACAACCCTTCGGATCATCGGCGGTTTTGAGACTGCTGACACAGGAAAAGTCTTCTTTAACGGAGAAGATATCAGCAAACTTCCGCCGAACAAACGCCAGCTGAATACCGTATTTCAGAAATACGCGTTGTTTCCTCATATGAATATTGCGGAAAACATCGCATTCGGATTAAAAATCAAGAACAAACCAAAGGCCTATATACAGGACAAGATCCGATACGCCTTAAAGCTGGTTAATCTGGATGGCTATGAAAACCGTTCTGTTGACTCCCTGAGCGGCGGACAGCAGCAGCGTATCGCCATTGCACGCGCCATCGTAAATGAACCGAAAGTGCTCCTTCTGGATGAACCGCTGGGTGCTCTGGACCTGAAGCTCCGCCAGGATATGCAGTACGAGCTGATCCGCCTGAAGAACGAGCTTGGCATCACCTTCATCTATGTTACCCATGACCAGGAAGAAGCACTGACCATGTCGGATACGATTGTTGTCATGAACCAGGGTTATATTCAGCAGATGGGTTCCCCGGAACAGATTTATAACGAACCGGAAAATGCTTTCGTCGCCGACTTCATCGGAGAAAGCAATATTGTCCCGGGTATCATGCTTCGCGACGAACTTGTGGAAATCTTCGGTGCAAAATTCGCATGTGTGGATAAAGGCTTCGGCACCAATACTCCGGTGGACGTTGTCATCCGCCCGGAGGATATTGATCTGGTTGACCCGTCGCAGGGAACTCTGACCGGGGTCTGCACCCATCTGATTTTCAAGGGCGTTCACTATGAAATGGAAGTCACCACACCGGACGGTTTTGAATGGCTGGTACACAGCACCGACATGTGCCCGGTCGGCAAGGAAGTCGGCATCCATGTAGACCCGTTTGATATTCAGATCATGAATAAACCTGCTTCAGAAGATGAGGAGGCTGTGGGTGTCAATGAGTAAAAAATTATTAGCAGGACCTTACCTGATATGGATGACAGGATTCATCGTAATCCCGCTGCTTCTGATTGTATATTACGGACTGACGGATCGAACCGGAGCATTTACTCTGGCCAATATTCTTTCCATCGCCACTGCAGAGCATGCCAAGGCACTGTGGCTGTCTCTGGGGCTGTCCCTGATGAGTACCGTTATCTGCCTGCTGCTGGCCTATCCGCTGGCCATGATTCTCCGCAACCGGCAGATGGGACAGAGCAGCTTTATCGTATTTATTTTCATCCTTCCCATGTGGATGAATTTCCTTCTGCGCACCCTGGCATGGCAGACGCTTCTGGAAAAAGGCGGTGTCATCAACGGCATCCTGACCGCGCTTCACCTGCCGAACCAGAACCTGATCAATACGCCGGGAGCAATTATACTTGGTATGGTCTACAACTTTCTGCCCTTTATGGTGCTGCCGATCTACAACGTGCTGTGCAAAATTGATGACAACACCATCAACGCGGCAAGAGATCTGGGTGCCAATTTTGCCCAGACGCTCTGGTGGATCTGGTTTCCGTTAAGTGTGCCGGGTGTCATCAGCGGCATCACCATGGTGTTTGTTCCGTCCCTGACCACATTCGTGATCTCCAACCTGTTGGGCGGAAGCAAGATTCTTCTGATCGGCAATGTCATCGAGCAGGAGTTTACCAAGGGCAGCAACTGGCATATGGGCTCCGGCCTGTCACTGGTACTGATGGCATTCATCCTGCTGAGCATGGCACTGATTGCCAAATATGATAAAAACGGAGAAGGGAGTACATTCTGATGCGCCGAATCAAACATTTGATCCGAAAGATCTGGCAGGATTGTTATCTGGCACTCATCATGATTTTCCTGTATGCTCCGATTGCCACCATGATGGTTCTGTCCTTCAACAATTCCAAATCCCGTACCCAATGGGGCGGATTTACCCTGAAATGGTATACGCAGATGTTTGCCAGCCGCAATATCATGGATGCGCTGTACAATACGCTGCTGATCGCTTTTCTGTCTGCGCTGATTGCCACGATCATCGGTACGGCAGCTGCGATTGCCATCAACAGCATGAAACAGGTTCCCAAAACGATTCTGATGGGAATCACCAATATTCCCATGCTGAATGCTGACATCGTGACCGGTATTTCGCTGATGCTGGCTTTCATCGCCTTCGGGATCTCGCTGGGCTTCAAAACCGTGCTGATTTCCCACATCACATTCAATATTCCTTATGTGATTTTAAGTGTCATGCCGAAATTAAAGCAGACCAACCGCTACACCTACGAGGCAGCCATGGATCTTGGCGCCGGACCGGTTTACGCCTTCTTCAAGGTTGTTTTTCCGGACATTCTTCCCGGTGTGCTCTCCGGATTTCTGATGGCGTTCACCATGTCACTGGATGATTTTATTATCACCCACTTCACCCGCGGTGCAGGCGTCAACACCCTGTCCACCCTGATTTACAGCGAGGTACGGCGCGGCATCAAGCCGTCCATGTACGCACTGTCCACCATTATTTTTGCTTCTGTGCTGATTCTGCTGATCATCAGCAATTTTGCACCTAAGAAAAAACAGGCTAACTGACCAGGAGGAAATTTGATTATGAAAAAAAGAACATTTGCATTGGCACTGGCAGCTGTGACTGCCGTTTCCAGCCTGCTGACCGGATGCGGCGGCGGTACTTCTGAAAGCGCTTCAGCTGCTTCCGAGGGTTCCGGAGAACTGTATGTATACAACTGGGGCGAATACATTGATGAGGACGTGATCACCCAGTTCGAGGACGAAACCGGGATCAAGGTCATCTACGATATGTTTGAGACCAACGAGGAAATGTACCCGGTCATTGAAGCCGGCGGCGTGAACTACGATGTCGTGTGCCCGTCCGACTATATGATCCAGAAGATGATCGAAAATGGCATGCTTGCAGAACTGAATTTCGATAATATTCCAAACATCAAGGAAATTGACGAAACATATATGGAGATGTCCAAAGCATTTGACCCGGACAACAAGTACTCCGTTCCTTATTGCTGGGGTACCGTAGGGATCCTTTACAACACCAAACGTCTGCAGGAACTTGGCGTAGAGCCGCCAACCGCCTGGGCAGATCTGTGGGATGAACGGTTAAGCGGTGAGATTCTGATGCAGGACAGCGTCCGCGATGCCTTCATGGTTGCGCTGAAAAAAGACGGTTTCTCCATGAACAGTGTGGATGAAAACGAACTGCAGCAGGCCAAGCAGGATCTGGTTGATCAGAAACCACTGGTTCAGGCTTACGTCATCGACCAGGTGCGTGACAAGATGATCGGCGGTGAGGCGGCTGTCGGTGTCATCTACTCCGGCGAAATGCTTTACATTCAGGAAGAAGTTGCCAATCTGGGACTGGACTACACGCTGGAATATGTGATTCCGGAAGAAGGAACCAACCTGTGGCTGGATTCCTGGGTCATTCCGAAAAATGCCAAAAATAAAGAAAACGCGGAAAAATGGATCGACTTCCTGTGCCGTCCGGAGATTGCCAAGGCCAATTTCGAGTACATCACCTACGCAACTCCGAACAAAGGCGCTTTCGATCTGCTGGATGAAGAGATTCAGAACAACAAAGCAGTGTTCCCGGACATCGATTCTCTGAAGAACAGTGAAGTATTCCAGTATCTCGGCGATGAAGCTGATACACTTTATAATAATCTGTGGAAGGAAGTAAAATCCAATTAGTATAAACTTCTGATTCTGGCGCATACTACCGTTAAAAGGAGGTAGTGCCATGAATAACAGAGTAATGGATGGTACCGCACTGACCCTTACCATTATCGGTGCAGTTAATTGGGGACTAATTGGCTTCTTCGACTTTAATCTGGTCTCATTCCTCTTTGGAAGCATGACCTGGCTGTCTCGGATTATCTACGCGCTGGTCGGGCTTTGCGGGCTTTATCTGATCAGTTTTTATTCGAGAGCAGGAAAAACAGAAAGTTAATTTATGCAGCATCCCGTTGAAGCATGCCGTGAACGGTTCCATATCGGAACCAGTTCGCGGCATGTTTTTTCGTAAGCTTTTATTTTACCGGATTTTATGATAATATGATGATACCAGGGTCAAAAGGTCATATATGGCATGCTTGCATGTCAACAGAAAGGGGTTTTATATGAAGATTACTTACATTCACCACAGTGGATTTCTGATTGAGACAGAGCACGCTCTGCTTTTGTTTGACTATGCAGGAGGAACGCTACCTGAACTGAACCCGGACAAAGATCTGATTGTTCTGGTCAGTCATCGCCACGAGGATCATTTTTCCCCGGAGATTTTTAACCTGATACAGGATCATCCGAACACCCGCTATGTGATCTCGGATGACATCTGGCAGAACCGTGTCCCGGAAGACCTTGCCTGCCGCGTGGAATTTACTGATCCGCACGATGTCACGAAGCTGACCGACGGTTCCGGCATCTGTGTCACCACATTCAGGTCCACCGATGAAGGAGTGGCTTTTATCGTGGAGACAGAAGGAAAGACAATCTACCATGCCGGAGATCTGAATGACTGGAGATGGCCCGGCGAGGACAGGTCCTGGAACAACAACATGGCTGCCAACTACCAGAGAGAGCTTGAGAAAATCCGGGATACCGGATTCCATCCGGATATCGCCATGGTTCCGCTGGACGGAAGGCAGGAAGAATGGTTCTGTCTCGGCATGGACGCATTCATGCGGACGGTCGGAGCCGAACAGGTCTTCCCCATGCATTTCTGGAAAGATTACACGGTTATCTCCCGCTTTAAGGAATTGCCCTGTTCCGAGCCCTACCGCGATCGGATCGCGGATATTGCCCGGGAAGGACAGACCTTTCTCTTTTTGTAACCTTTGATTTTTTGCGCATCAGGAGGGCAATATCATGACACCGGACATACAGGAACGTGAGATTCTGCTGCTTGCACTTCAGGCAGGACAGATTCTGCTGGAAAACGGAGCCGAAATCTTCCGTGTGGAAGAAACCGTCTACCGGATCTGCCGTCACTACGGACTGCATACTGCCAGTGTTTTTGTACTCAGCAATGGAATTTTTCTCACTTCCGGAGATGAAAAGGAACCGGAATTTGCAAAGGTTCTTTTCATTCCGGTCAACCATGCAAATTTAAGCCGGGTTGCGGAAGTCAATCAGCTCTCCCGCCAGATTGAGGCCGGAGCATACACCTTATCCGAAGCCCGTAAAGAACTGGATCGCATTCAGTCCATGCCGGAGCTTCCATACCGCTTTCAGATTCTGGCTTCCGGTATCTCTGCCGCATGCTTCTGCTACATGTTCAAGGGTGCCTGGCAGGATTCCGTCTGTTCTTTTTTCATCGGGATCCTGCTCTACCTGTATATCCTGTACGTCGGTCCCCATTTTTCCAAAATGGTCCGCAACATCCTGGGCAGTGCATGGATCATGCTGCTGAGCATCTTCTTTTTCAAGATGCAGCTGGGGCTTCATCTGGAGTCCATGATGATCGGCGGCATCATCATCATGGTACCTGGAGTCGCCTTCACCAACGGTATCCGCGACATGGCTGATGAAGACTACATTGCAGGCTCTGTGCGCATGCTGGATGCAATTCTGGTGTTCTTCTGTATCGCACTCGGAGCCGGATTTACACTGGCTGTATATCAGGAACTCACAGGAGGTATGCTGTTATGGTAACTCTCGAACTGATTCTTCAGGTGCTGGCTGCTGCCATCGCCACCGCATGCTTCTCCCTGCTTTTCGGAGTTCCTCCTCGCTATGCACCGTTCAGCGGACTGATCGGCGGTTCCGGATGGCTGTTCTATCTGCTGTTTGCCGGTATAACCACCGCCACAATCGCGACCTTTTTATCCACATGCTGTGTGATTCTGATGTCCCGGTGGTTCGCTGTATTCAAACGCTGCCCGGTCACGATTTTCCTGATTGCCGGCATTATCCCGCTGGTGCCGGGTGCCAGTACCTACTGGGCAGCCTACTATATTGTAAGCGGGAAACTGCCGCTTGCCAGCTACAAGGGATTCGAGGCGCTGAAGCTGGCTGTTGCAATTGTCCTCGGCATTGTGTTTGTATTTGAAATTCCGGAGAAATTTTTCCATATTGGTCTGAAAAAACGCAGACCGAAAACCATAAAGGAGGAAATTTGATTATGATTATTATTCAGAACGGTCGTGTCATCGACCCGAAAACCGATACCGATCAGATCATGGATCTGGTTCTGGTACAGGGAAAAATTATGAATATGGGAGTTGGTATCGGAGAACAGTATCTCGCCATGTCCGGGTCAGCCGGAGTAATGGTGGATTCTTCCAAACTGGGCGATGCCGATTCCGGCATTGACGGTTCCATCAAGTCCAGAACCGGCATCCGCGTCATCGATGCTTCCGGTCTGATCGTGGCTCCCGGTCTGATCGATGTCCATGTGCATTTCCGTGATCCGGGTCTGACCTACAAGGAAGATATCCAGACTGGTGCAAAGGCTGCCGCAAAAGGCGGATTTACCACCGTCGTCTGCATGGGCAACACCAAACCACCGATTGACAATGTCGAAACTCTGGAGTATGTCCTGGAAGAGGGAAAGAAAACAAAAATCAACGTACTCTCAGCTGCCAACATTTCCGTGGGAATGAAGGGAGAAACGCTGACAGATATGGAAACACTGAAAGCGCACGGTGCCGCCGGCTTCACCGATGACGGTATCCCGCTCAGAGATACGAAGCTGGTCAAAAAAGCAATGGAAGAAGCAGTAAGACTCAACGTCCCGCTGAGTTTCCACGAAGAAGATCCGGCCCTGATCAAAGCTGCCGGTGTCAATCAGGGTGTTATCTCCGCGCAGCTGGATTTCGGCGGTGCTCCTGCCGTTTCCGAAGATGTCATGGTTGCCAGAGACTGCATGCTGGCTCTTCACACCGGTGCTGTGATTGATATCCAGCACATCAGCTCCGGCCACTCTGTCCGCATGGTAGAGCTCGCCAAGCAGCTTGGTGCACATGTTATGGCTGAAGTGACTCCGCACCACTTCTCACTGGATGAAAGCGCAGTCCTGAAACACGGCACACTGGCCAAGATGAATCCGCCTCTTCGTACAGCAGAGGACCGGGAGGAGATTTTGCGCGGTCTGAAGGAAGATGTCATTGACATCATTGCCACCGACCACGCCCCGCACAGCAAAGAAGAAAAAGATCGTCCGCTGAATCAGGCTCCAAGCGGCATCATCGGTCTGGAAACCGCTCTGGCACTGGGTGTAACAAATCTGGTCAGAGCCGGTGTTCTCCCGATGACAAAGCTGATGGAAAAGATGAGTCTGAATCCTGCAGTCCTCTATCATCTGGAAGGCAGCAAGGGCTGGATCGGCAAAGAAGCCGATGCCGATCTGGTGCTGTTTGATCCGGAAGAACTCTGGATCGTGACCGAGGAAGAGCTGGAATCCAAGGCATCTAACACTCCGTTTATCGGAGAACAGCTCTACGGCAAGGTCAAATATACCATTTGCGGCGGAAGAATTGCTTATGAAGAACGATAAATACACCACCTTACTGCTGGATGTAGACGGAACTTTGCTGGACTTCAATGCAGCCGAGCGATACGGTGTCTGTACCGTCATGGAACAGTTCGGTCTGACACCGACACAGGAACGCGTGGAACGGTATCATCAGGTCAACCTGGAATACTGGAAAGCTTTCGAGCGCGGAGAAATTTCCAGAGACGATATCTTCGCCAACCGCTATCACCGTTTTTTTGCAGAATACGGCATGGATGTTGAAAGCAGCGAGGCAGAACCTCTGTACCGCAGCCGCCTGAATTCCTGTGCGATCCTGCTTCCCGACGCCCTGGAGATCTGCAGATATCTACGCTCCCGCTACGACCTTTATATCATCACCAACGGAATTTCGGAGACACAGTACCGCCGTCTCCGGGACTCCGGACTGGATGAGTATTTCACTGACATCTTTGTGTCCGAGGATGCGGGAAGTCAGAAACCGCAGAAAGAGTTTTTCGACTACTGCTTCCTGCGCATCCGGGAAAAAGACCCTTCCCAAATGCTGATCATCGGTGACAGCCTAAGTTCCGATATCCGCGGAGGAAAAAATGCAGGAATCGCCACCTGCTGGCTCGATGACGGAAGCCAGCAGATGGCGACGGATTTGAAACCGGATTATGTAATTCATGCGTTGGAGGAATTGAAAACATTTTTATAAAAAATCGGCCGGAATGACCATCTTTATTGGGGCATCCCGGCCGATTTTCTATATTACATTATTCTGCGTCCTTCGGCTCCTCTGCTTTTTTCTTCGCAGTAGTTTTTTTCTTAGCAGTCGTTTTCTTCCTTTCCGTCTTCTTCTCAGCCGGAGCTGCTTTCTCTTCCGCCGCTTTCTTAGCTGCCGGAGCTTTCTTCTTCGGTGCCGGAGCCGGTGTACAGCTGAATACCAGAACAGACATCGGCGGCAGATCGATCACGATGGAATTCTCGCGCTCATCCCACTCCTCCTGCTTGCTGGTCTTCACACGCGGATTACCTTTGCCGCTTCCGCCATAAATCTTCGCGTCACTGTTCAGGATCTCTTTGTACTTACCGTAGAACGGTACTCCCACCTGATAGTTTTCATGTTCCACCGGAGCAAAGTTGCATACGAACAGCAAAGTCTCTTCCGGCTTGTCCGTCTTACGCATGAAGGATACAATATTGTCCGTATTGGAAGAACAGTTGATCCACTGGAATCCCTCCGGCTCATAATCCTTCGCATACATGGCCGGATGCTCTCTGTAAAGTGTATTCAGATCTTTTACAAAATCCTGCACGCCTTTGTGAACCGGGTACTCCAGAATATCCCATGGAAGTTCCACATTTTCATTCCACTCGGCAACCTGAGCAAATTCCTGTCCCATGAACAGAAGCTTCTTGCCCGGATGACCATACATGAAACCATATGCGGTTCTCAGGTTCGCTGCCTTTGCTTCATAGTCAGCCCCCGGCATCTTGCAGAGCATGGAACACTTGCCATGAACCACTTCATCATGGGAGAATACCAGGACAAAATCTTCACTGTACGCATACAGCATACTGAATGTCAATTCACCGTGATGATGACTGCGGAAATATGGATCCGTCTTCATATAGTTGGTAAAGTCATTCATCCAGCCCATATTCCACTTGTACTGGAATCCCAGACCGCCATCCTTCAAATCGCCGGTGATCTTCGGCCATGCTGTGGACTCCTCCGCAATGACTGTAACACCCTTGGCCTGCTTCTGCATAATACTGTTAAGGTGCTTCAGGAACTCCACTGCCTCCAGATTCTCATGTCCGCCGTAGATATTGGCAACCCACTCACCATCATTTTTGCCATAATCCAGATACAGCATGGAAGCAACCGCATCCATACGGATACCGTCTGCATGATATTCCTTCGCCCAGAATAATGCATTGGCAATCAGGAAGTTGGATACCTGCGGACGTCCATAGTTATAAATCAGCGTGCCCCAGTGCGGATGTGCGCCCTGACGCGGATCTGCATGCTCATATACGCAGGTTCCGTCAAATGCTGCCAGACCGAAAGCATCACGCGGGAAGTGTGCCGGTACCCAGTCCAGAATCACACCGATTCCCTGCTCATGCAGATAGTTCATGAAATACTTGAAATCATCCGGGGTACCATAACGGCTGGTCGGCGCATAATAACCGGTCACCTGATACCCCCAGGAAGCATCCAGCGGATGCTCCATCACCGGAAGCAGCTCCACATGGGTATAGCCCATTTTCTTAATATATTCTGCCAGACGCGGTGCGATCTCACGATAATTGTAAAACTCAGAGCCGACAATAGTCTCGCCGTTCTCGTCCAGTGCATGCTCCTTGCGGATCCAGGAACCGAGATGCATCTCATAGATCGCCATCGGCTTCTTCTTGGAATCCTCTTTTTCTCTGGTATCCATCCAGGTCTTATCAGTCCAGTCAAACTGATTGATATCCCATACAACAGAAGCCGTGTTCGGACGAAGCTCGGAGTAATTGCCATACGGGTCAGCCTTCAGCATCGGCTCGCCCTTGCGGGTCTTGATCTCATATTTGTAAATTGTACCGGCC